>NZ_JBMGJV010000014.1:0-97522 GCF_051025295.1 Candidatus Dedyshia acidiphila
CACACCAAGCGATCATCGTTTAGGGCTAGGACTACCAGGGTATCTAATCCTGTTTGCTCCCCTAGCTTTCGTGCATCAGCGTCAGTTGTGGTCCAGTGAGCCGCTTTCGCCACAGGTGTTCCTCCTGGGTCGCCTTCGGCCCGGCGTCACCTTCCCCACACTACCCGGTCGCCTTCGGCCCGGCGTCACCTTCCCCACACTACCCGGTCGCCTTCGGCCCGGCGTCACCTTCCCCGCACTACCCGGCAGTCGCCTAAGCATCAGCTCTAAATGAGCAGTCTTTCTGCTACTGAAGGTGCAGGGAGACACGAAAGATCGTCACACTCTCGGGACATGATCTTCGCGTATTCTCTCCTTGGAAGAGAATACGAAGGTTCATGTCCCTTTCAACTTGGGAGTTCGTAATCGTCGTCGCGTCAGTGATCCTGGAGATCACATTGACGGCACTTCTCCTGCGTAGACGCATTGCAAGCACCTATCCCAGCTTTTTTCTTTATCTGTTCCTCAACCTGATTGAGGACCCCTCATCGATCGCAATCAGGCGCATCTCGCTTGACGTCTACACACAGTATTATTTCGTCATCACGGTACTGGACTACCTCCTGCAACTCCTCATCCTGGGCGAGATTGCGAGAAACGTGTTCCGGCTATTTGATCGAAAACGCCCGTTCAGCTTGCGGCCTATCGCCGTGATTCTGAGCTTTGTGCTGTTGGCCGCAATCGTAGTTACTGGTGCGCTGCAGCACTTCGCGCCTGGAGGTCTCAACGCCGCCTCCATCACTGTCCTCGAGCAGGCGCTCGTGCGCATCTCCCTGATCCTGGCCGTACTCAAGATTCTTTTGTTTCTGTCGCTGGCGGGCTTTGCCCAGGTACTCGGGATCAGCTGGAAGGACCACGTCCTTCAGCTCGCCTCAGGCTTCGCTTTCTTTGCCGCTGTCTCCGTCTACATTCAGTACGCGAATAGTCACGTTACCCATGGCGTGGCCTATCTCAAACATGTAGCAGTGCTTAACGACATCCAGGCAGGAGCGTATCTGCTCACCCTGGCCTTCTGGATCTGGGCGTTTTCCCGAAACGACGCACCGCGCAAAGAATTCACTCCCCAAATGCAGGAAGTTCTGGTAACAATAGCCCAGTCAGCTAAACGTACTCGATTAGCGGTTACCCGGAGCACTGAACGCAGATGACGTACTC
Source organism: Candidatus Dedyshia acidiphila (assembly GCF_051025295.1). Classification (NCBI taxonomy): domain Bacteria; kingdom Pseudomonadati; phylum Acidobacteriota; class Terriglobia; order Terriglobales; family Acidobacteriaceae; genus Candidatus Dedyshia; species Candidatus Dedyshia acidiphila. Next base: position 1,195 of record NZ_JBMGJV010000014.1, read on the forward strand.
AGCCTTTCAGATCCTGCTCGCTGTCTCCCTCCTCGTCGTGGTGGGGCTGTGGCGTCGTCAGCAGACGAAGCGAAAACAGCGCACCTGGGACGAGATCGTGTCCGCTCTACGGGTCAATGACTGGGGCCTCGAAGATGTTTCGGACCGCTATCTTTACCGGGGCGGTATCAATGCGACTCCCACCGACATCTGGGCACGAATCGACGGCGCCCGCGGTCTCTGGGCCATGTACTGCAATGCGCCCCTTCTGCTCCAGCTCGCCGACTACGCAGCCGAACACGGCACAGATCCGGACGAAGCACTGCTCGAGGGCCTGCGTAGTGACGCCTTCCAGATTCGCCTGTGCGTGCTGATGGCCCTGGGCAAGTACGCGCTGTCGCACTCAACAGTCGGTGCTTCGGTCAACGCACATCGCGCAACTGCGATGTACAGCGAGATGCTAGCCCGCCTCACCACCTTGTTCCAGGACAGCGCCGGTCAGCTCTTCCCCAAATACCTCGAAGCGATGTGATTCACTCCGTCGCTGCAGCAAGAGAGCCTGCCCTCGCGGCAGGCTCTCTTGTTCTCAGAGCTCATGGACTAGGCGAGCAGCCGGTCCGCCGCACTGCGCAACTGCTCGTATTCAATGTCACTTAGAGTGAAGGATGTGGCTGGGAAGGTTCCGTCCACCTGGTCGGGACGCCGGGCGCCCACAATGGCCGCCGTGACGGCAGGATGGTGCAGGGTGTACGCAATCGCGACGACACCTGCTTCGACCCCATGCCGCTTCGCAATGGCGCGCAACTCCTCGACGAGTGCGAGGTTTTTCTCAAGCTTGGGCGCCAGGAACTGCGGACTCCGCCGACGCCAGTCGTCCTCTGGCATCGCGTCGATGCGCTCCTTGCTCATGCGCCCGGTCAGCAGGCCCGAGGCCATTGGCGAGTAATTGATCACGCCCACACCATGCTTCTTGCACCAGGGCAGAATCTCCGCCTCCACCTTGCGATTCACGAGTGAGTAGGGCGGCTGCAGCGAGGTGATGGGAGCGATCCTGGCTGCACGTTCCATCTGCGCAACGTTGAAATTCGACACGCCCAGGTAGCGGACCTTGCCCTCCTGCTGCAGGCGAGCCATCGTCTCCCAGCCCTCTTCGATCTCACCTTCGGGGTCAGGCCAGTGGATCTGGTAGAGGTCGATCACATCGACCTTGAGCCGACGGAGCGACGACTCGAGCTCTTCGCGTACGGAGGCGCCTTTCAGACTGCGGTAAATTTTGCGCTCCTTGTCCCAGCGCATCGAGCATTTGGTGAACAGATATGGTTTCTGCGCGGACTGCTCCAGAGCACGCGCGACTACCTCTTCCGAGTGGCCCAGCCCATAGATGGCCGCTGTGTCGATCCAGTTGATGCCCCGCTCAAGCGCGCGCCGGATCGCCGCGACCGACTCGTCGTCTTCCTGGTGACCCCACGCGAACTGCCAGTCACCGCCGCCGATGGCCCATGCGCCGAACCCGATCCGCGTGATCTCCATGTCAGAGTTGCCCAGTTTGCGTGTGGGCAGATGCTGTGTTTTGCCTGCTGCTGTCGTGCTCGATCCGGATGTTGTCGCCATGGCTCGTTCGATGACGGCGGCACGGGATCGGTTTCGGCTTGTGGAACACGTATGTTGATGCTCTGACGTTGCTCTGGCCAGCCGCCGGTGCTTGCGGAAAGCAGGGGCTTCAGCGATACTTGATGGGTTGGGAGTGGTGCGGGTGCCATCGCTATCCGCGTCGCCGCTGGCGTCATCGCCGGCCGGCCTCATCATCCCGAGACATCGTTCAAGGTAGCTGAAAGGAAACATTCCTGTGCTGATGATTCGTTTGGCGCGCTTCGGAGCGCGCAAGCAGCCGTATTACCGCGTTGTGGTGATCGAGAAGGATCGTGCGCGCAATGGCCGTTCGATCGAAGTGGTGGGCACCTACAATCCGCGCACTAATCCGGCGACCGTGCTGCTCAAGAAGGACCGCATTGAGCACTGGACCGGCCACGGCGCCCAGCTTTCCGATCGTGTCGCGAAGCTGCTGAAGAACTACCAGCCCGCCCCGTCCGCAACCATCACCGCATAAGCGCGCGCCGAGCATCATGCCCGGCTGCTTTGCCTGCTGCACATCTCTGCTGGAGTCGGTCTACATCCTATGACCCACGATGAGAAGCTGGACGCCGCCGAAGCTCTGATGACGTCCATCGCTCGCGCCCTGGTGGACGCGCCCGATCAAGTGCTGGTCGAGGCCGTCGAAGGAGATGAGGGCGACGATCTTAACGTGCTGGAAATGCGCGTCGCTCCGGATGATGTGGGCAAGATCATCGGCAAGCAGGGCCGCACCGTCCGCTCCATGCGCACCATCCTCTCGGCGGTCGCGCAGGCGCATCATCTCCGCTATGAGCTGGATGTGGTTGAAGATGAAGACGAGGATGCCGAGGACGAAGATGACCTCGACGAGATCGTCCCGGGTGGCAGTGAATCCTCCACTGCTGGCTGATTCGCGCTTCAATTCCCCGCTCTGCCCGACCTCCGTATGACTATGCCCTCTGCACCTGACGACGCCGACCTCGTCCGCCTTGCTACGCTCGTGCGTCCGCAGGGGCGGCATGGTGAGATCCTTGCCGACATCCTGACCGACTTTCCTGAGCGGTTCGCCGAACGCAAGGACGTGTGGCTCGTCTCTGAGCAGAACTCGCAGCCATCGCGACAAGCGAAACTCGAGCGTGCATGGCCTCATAAGGGCCGCATTGTGCTCAAGTTTGCCGGCGTGGACTCGATCAACGACGCTTCCTTGCTCAATGGCTGGTCCGTGGCCATTCCGCGCGATCAGCGTGCGGCTCTCGATGAGGACGCGGTCTACATCGACGACCTCGTTGGCTGCCGCCTTTTTGACGAGACGACCAGCCTCGACCTGGGCACGGTGCGCGGCGTGGAGCGTGGCGAGGGCGGCGCGGCCGATCTGCTGCTCATCGCTCGCGATGAGCAGCCGGCGAGCAACAAAGATGATCTGCTCGTGCCATTTGCAAAAGCGTATCTGGTCGGGATGGATCTGCAACAGCGCTCATTGCGTATGCGGCTGCCTGCCGGGCTGGCCGATCTGAACGCGCCGCTGACGCCAGAAGAGCGCGAACTGCAGCAACGCGCCCGCGAGGACGCCTGACGCCCGCAATGCTCGCCTCCCTTCGCTTCGATATCATCAGTATCTTTCCAGCATTCTTCGATGGCTTTCTGAGCCACGGCATGGTTCGCCGTGCGGTCGAAACAGGTGCGATCGCCTGCGCGCGTCACGACCTGCGCGACTTCACCACGGATCGCCATCGCACGGTGGACGACCGCCCCTTCGGTGGTGGCGAGGGCATGGTGCTGAAGCCGGAGCCGCTGGCCACGGCCATCGAATCGCTCGGGCTGGTCCCGCGCGAAGAGCGCAGTGCAGCGCGCCAGTCGGTGATCCTGCTCTCCGCACAGGGTACGCGCTTCACGCAGGCCACGGCGCGCGAACTCGCCGGGCTCGACCGCATCGTGCTGCTCTGCGGTCGATACGAAGGTGTGGATGAGCGCATCTCTACGCTCTTCTGCGATCGCGAACTCTCCATCGGCGATTACGTGCTAACCGGCGGCGAGTTGGGCGCGGCGGTGATCGTGGACGCGGTCACGCGGCTGCTGCCGGGCGTGCTCGGCAACGAAGCGTCTTCAGCCTTTGAGAGCTTTGGCCTGCCGGAAGACAGCGCAACGGAGCCTAGCACCGCGCCGCGCTCGACGCACGGGAGCGGCGGCCTGCTCGATTACCCGCACTACACGCGCCCTCCCGAATTTCGCGGCCTCGCAGTGCCGGACGTGCTTGCGGGAGGGGACCATGCGGCGATCCGCCGCTGGCGTCGCGAGCAGGCCCTACTAAAAACGCTGCGCAACCGGCCGGACCTGCTGACCACCGCCGCGCTCAGCCCTGCGGATCGCGCGTTCCTGGCGCAGGCGGAACGCCATCGTCACGGCGACGATTAGGGCTGCCGCGTTTGCGCCCAGTAGCTCTTGCGGGCCGTGATCTCGAGCTTCGTATCCTGCTTCACCTCCACCGCAATCGTGTGCAGACCCGGATGAGGATCTTGCGGGCGAAAGCTCAGGACGTATCGGTTGGGCACGTGATTTGACACCGTCAGCATGGCCTTTTCGAGACTCCTGCGGTCTTTGAAGCTGTAGAACTCTCCACCAGTAAGCGTGGCGACTGTCTGCGGCGCATTGTGGCGCAGCTGGTTCATCGCGACCATGCCAGCGACCTTCGCCAAACGCAGCGGCGGGGCCAGCAGCCCGAGACAGTGGTATGTCTTCTCCAGCTTCTTCTTGTGACGCGAGGGATCCTCGTTGGGATCTGTTGCGAAGCATCCTCCGGGTGGCCCCGGGTCTGGATCGTTGATGATGCGCTTAGCCTCGTCGCCGGCAGCAGACCTGGTCGAACCGAACGCGAAGCTGTAAATGATCGTGTTGGTATCGCTGACCGCGCGCACTGCGTCTTCGAGCGCGGTTTGGCTTCCGTGATCAACCGTCTCGCTGATCAGCAGGATGGCGCGCCGGTACTGCTGCGGCTGATCGTGCAGCTGTTCGACGGCATAGCGCAGCGCGTCGTAGATAGCCGCCCCGCTGTCTCCTGACTTCAGCTCTTTGAGGCCATCGGCTACGCGATCAGTGTCCGGGGTAAAGTCCCGCAACATCCGTGGTTCGCTGTCGAAGCCGATCAGGCTGACACGATGGGCCACGTCGCCGACCAGAGCTTCGACCGTCGTGCCCAGACTGCGGTAGTCATCGAGGTGCCTCGCGCCGGCGCCGCCAACCTGCACCACAACAGCGAGCGCCAGCGGCTCACGGTCAGTGTCGCTTTCAAGCGTGAGCGTCTGGGGCACTCCGTCGTCCGTCAAGACGAAGTCCTGCGCAGTCAGCGTGTAGACGGGCGCACCTGCGCTGTTGCGGACCAGTGCCGGGACGAGGACCAGCGTGGTGCCGGCGCGAAAAACGGGAGCAGCGGGCGCGGGCGGTTCCTGCGCGGGCGCGCTTGCTGCCGCCGTGACCAGCCCGCTGACTGCCAGGACGAGAAAGAACATTACTCTGAGCAAGGGTGTCACGTGCCCATTCCGTCGCAGCGCGCCCAGCAGAACAGACGCGATGCGACGTGTCTCCGTGCAGATCGTCTGCCGTTTGTGTACACTAAACCTTCGAGTCCAACCCAGGAAATTGCTATGTCTATTCATCCAGTGATGCAGCGTCTTGCCGAGAAGCTCCAGCGGACGGACCTTCCCGACTTCGTTCCGGGCGACACAGTTCGCGTGCAGGTCAAGATCAAAGAAGGCGAGAAAGAGCGTCTGCAGGCGTTTGAGGGCATTGTGATTGCCCGGAAGAACGGCCCGCAGGGATCCTTCACCGTGCGTAAGATGAGCTTCGGCCAGGGCGTCGAGCGCATCTTCCCTCTCAACTCCAAGGTCATCGACAAGATCGAGAAGATCCGCTCTGCGCGCGTGCGCCGCGCCAAGCTCTTCTACCTCCGCGGTCTGCGTGGCAAGGCAGCCCGTCTCAAGGAGATCGAGCGCACCTAGCGCTTCGTTTCGGATTCGCAGGGCCCCGGCATATCGCCGGGGCCTTGTTGCGTCTGCCGTCCCATTCACAGCATGCGCCAGTACACTAAAGTCGATGTGCCCTCCCAGGTTGGTGTCGGAGCAGGAGATCGAGCGGCTCGAGGATGACGCCCTCTCTCCGTCCACGCGAAAGATGCGCATGCTGCGCAAGCTCCGCTGTGGGCTGCGCTATGAGCGCGAGGCGCGAGCCGCCGGCGCTGTTCACATCGCGGGTGTGGATGAGGTAGGCCGTGGCGCGCTCTTCGGGCCCGTGGTCGCCGCAGCCGTCATCCTTCCGCCAGAGTGCCGCATCCGCGGCCTGCGCGACTCAAAGCAGCTCGAGGTGGACGACCGCGAGCGCCTCGCTAAGATCGTCGAGCAGCGCGCCATCGCGATCGCAATCGAAGAGGTCGACGCGGAGACGATCGATCGCCTGAACATCTACCACGCTTCGAAGCTGGCCATGCTGCGCGCCGTTGTGCGGCTGACGCCCGCGGCCGATCATCTGCTGATCGATGCTCTGCGACTGGATCTGCAATGTGCACAGACCAGCATCATCTACGGCGACTCCCTCTCGCTTTCCATTGCGGCCGCGTCTGTCGTCGCGAAGGTGTATCGCGACCGACGAATGTGCGAGTACCACGAGCAGTGGCCGCAGTACGGCCTCAATTCGCACAAGGGATACTCGACGCCAGAGCACAAGCGCGCACTCACGCGGCACGGTCCCACGCCGCTGCATCGCTTCAGCTTTCGCCCTGTATCGCTGCGCTCGCTGCCCTGGGATTTGCCCACGGCGCTCGATCCGGAGCTCGCCTGCGCTGCGGCTCCCCTAGCTGAGCCGGTCTTCGAACCCAACATGTTTCGCGAAACGAACCCTGGAGGAGAGCCGATTGGCCTTACGGCTGATGTGCGTCACAGCGCACCCTGACGATGAGAGCGGCGACTTCGGCGGCGCGCTGCGGATGGCGCACCAGCGCGGCGCGGACACACGCGTGCTCTGCCTCACCGAGGGACGTGCAGCATCCCATCGCGGCGACACACGCAGCGATGACGAACTCGCCGCAGCGCGGCTCGCTGAGCTGGATGAGTCGTGCCGCATCCTCGGCGTCACCGGGTACGAGGTCTGGCACTATCCCGACGGCAAGCTGATTGAAGCCAATCTCTTCGAGATCACCACGCGCGTCGTCGAGCGCTTCCGTCAGTTCCGACCACACATCGTGCTTACCTTCGGCGGTGATGGTGGGCCGAACCTGCACCGCGATCACGCCGTCGCCAGCTTTGTCGCAACGGCGGCCTTTCACTGGAGTGGGCGCAGCAACTTCGCGCCCGAGCAGCTTGCATTCGGGCTGCCGATGTGGACGCCGCACAAGCTCTACTACTCGTCCTCGCCATTCACTATCTCGAAGTTCGAAGAGGAAGCAGCGATTGCGCCGCGCACGCCGGTCTCGCTCACGCTTGATGTCGGCGACCTGCTCGCGGTCAAGCAGGCTGCGCTTGCAGCACATGCGACGCAGGGAGTGCTGGACCGTGCCGGTGAGGCACTCGCCAAATACGGCCACGAGGAGCGCTACCTGCTTGCGTCCGCGCGTGACCCGGAACGCTTCGCTGGTGAGACGGACATGTTCGCCGGTATCGACGAACGCGACGGCGAACACGACTAGAGGACACGAGGGCCAGCATGCAGCGGAAACCGACATCACGGAAGCTCGCGATGATCGCTGGCCTCGTGTGCAGTGCGTTCACCTCGATCTTGCTCGCACAGATAGCTGATACAGGCAGTGTGCAGGGGCGCGTCTATTGTGCGGATACGCAACGGCCTGCTCGCTTCGTCCACCTGCGCTTACAGCCGATCGGCGGAAGCGGCGAGCGTGGCGGCCGAGGCGGCTTCGCCAACACAGGCGCGGACGGCTCGTTCCGCATCAGCGGCGTCGCGCCAGGCGAGTATTACGTTGAGGTCAGCATGCCGGGGTACCTCGACCCGCTGCGCGGCCTGCGCGACGGTCCGGAGCTCTCGCCGGCAGTGCGCGACCAGCTCAACGGGCTGGTGACGAGGGTCAGTGTTGCGGCCGGACAATCTGTCACTGCATCCGTCACAATCTTTCGCGGCGGCACAATCGAGGGACGCGTCAGCTACGACGACGGCGGCCCCGCGGCTGGCGTCAGCGTCCAAGCCTTCGACGCCAGCACCTCTTCCACGGGAACTCTGGGTTCAGCCGCGTACGCTACCACCGACGATCGTGGCGAGTTCCGCCTGACCGGCCTGGGAGATGGGACCTATACGTTCTACGCTGCGCCGCGCGCTGTCTTCCCCGTCTACTTCGGCAACACCATCGATCGCGGCCACGCACGCAAGATAGAGATCCACGCGGCGGCGGAGGTGGGCGGCGCCGATATCGAGATTCCGGCAGTGGCCATGCACCGCGTCGCTGGCGTACTGCTTGGCGAGGATGGTCATGCAGTCGCGCACACGCCGCTGCAGATGCGGCTGAGCTCTGGCGAGACGACGTCCATCACGGCCATCTCGGGGACGGATGGCGCCTTCACGTTCCCTGCGGTTCCGGACGGCAGCTTCGTAGTCCAGGCAGCCGGCGGCCAGCAGGCCGTCATTGTAGCCGGCAGCGATCTCACCGACCTGGTCCTCCGGCCAACGACGCACAACTAAGTGATCGAGTGGAAGCTTACGCAGCCGCTGCTGCTCTCCGGCTGCGCGCACGGCGCTGCTCCAGCCAGGTCCACGCTGGACGCGCCAGCAGCAGCAGCGCCAGCAGCAGCGTGAGCGGCAGGGGCGTGAGCACGCCCTTCTTCACGATCCACCAGTAGTGCACAATCCCGAGCCCCGCCGCGACATAAACCACGCGATGCAGCAGCTGCCAGCGTTTACCGAGCCGGCGAATGGAGCCTTTCGTCGATGTGAACGCGAGCGGCAGCAGCAGCAGCCATGCGGCGAAGCCGACCAATATGTATCGCCGCTTCGTGAGATCCCCCACGATGGTGGGGATGTCGAGGTTCGCATAGAGCTTGAGATAAATCACGAGATGCAGGGTGGCATAGACGAACGCATACAGACCGAGCATGCGGCGAAAGCGGATGAGCCACGCCAGCGACTTGCTCAACCTTCGCACCGGCGTGATGGCAAGCGAGAGGATCAGGATGCGCAGCGCCGCGTAGCCCGTGCCATGAGCAAGCGTGGCCGTCGGGTCGGGCCCGAGCAGAGCCGGTAGCTCCGGATGCCGCAGATCGTGAAACGTGTACCACTGCAGCATCAGGAGTGGCGCAAGGCAGGCCAGGTGCACCAGCACCTTGAGCGCGACGATCAGACGGTTCGACATGGGGATCAGTAGTACTTCATCAGGTCCATGCCCTTATACAGCCCCGCCACTTCGTTGCCATAGCCGTTGAAGGGCAGCGTCGGCTGACGCTGCTTGAATAGCGGTGCTCCGATGCGCCGCTCGGTCTTCTGCGTCCAGCGCGGATGATCCTTGCTCGGGTTCACGTTCGAGTAGAAGCCGTACTCGTCGGGCGCGATGCGGTGCCACGTCGTCTCCGGCTGGTCCGCGACGAAGTTGATCTTGACCAGGCTCTTCGCCGACTTGAAGCCGTACTTCCAGGGCACGATCAGCCGCACCGGCGCGCCATCCTGGTTCGGCAGCACGTCACCGTACAGGCCGAAGGTAAGCAGCGTGAGCGGATGCATCGCCTCGTCCATCCGCAGGCCCTCGGCGTAAGGGAAAGGAATGGTGAGCCCCACCTGCTCGAGCTGTGGCATCTGCTTCGGATCAGCGAGCGAGAGGAACTGCACGTACTTTGCGCTGGGCAGCGGGTCGCACTGCTTGATGAACTCCGAGAGCGAGTAGCCGGCCCAAGGGATCACCATGCTCCAGCCCTCGACGCAGCGGAATCGATAGACGCGCTCTTCCATTGGCTTCAGCTTGAGCAGCGTGTCGATATCAAAGGTGCGCTTCTTCTTGACCAGCCCACCGACTTCGACCGTCCACGGCCGCGTGTGCAGCGCACCGGCATTGCGCGCGGGGTCGCTCTTATCCGTGCCGAACTCGTAAAAGTTGTTGTAATGCGTGATGTCCTGGAGCGAAGTCAGCGTTTCGCCTGTGGTCGAGAGCGGACTCTTGACCGTCTGCAGCTTGGTCGCGGCATAGGCGCGCTGTGGATCGGCCAGGTGCGCCAGTCGCTCGGACGCAAGCGCCACGACGCCAGCCGCGGCCAGCCCCTTCATCAACTGACGGCGGTTCAGGTAGTCGGACTTCGGCGTGATCTCGGAGGAAGGGATGGCGGGGGACGTGCGAATCAGCATCGAGTGACTCCAATGACCTGCAGAAGGCTTACAGGCCCTCGTCTATGGGACGCGCTCCGCGCCCTACGGTTACAGTACGTCACCGGGGGCGGCAGCGGATGTGCCGAAGCAGTGTGGACTCAGGTGCTTACCGTCTTACTTCAGAAAAGGCCACGCCGCATCGCGTCGCGCGCGCCACAGGTACACCACCAGACCGGAGACCGTGACTACCAGCGCCGCGAAGATCTCCCGCTGCGCATTGGGCCGCGAGGCAAGCACGAACAGGAATCCGAAGGTGGCCACCACGACCGGCACGGGGTAGAGCCAAATGCGAAATGGTCGCGGCAGGTCGGGTCTTCGCCGGCGCAGCAGCACCACGCCAACCTGCTGCAGCAGAAACTGCAGCACGATGCGCAGCGCGACGAGCGCAGCGATGATCGCCTTCAGGTCGAAAAAGCAGCAGATGGATGCGATGCCGCCCAGCAGCAGCAGCACGCGTCCGGGAAAGCGGCCCACCGGATGAAGGCGCGCGAGCGGAGCGAAGTAGTTGCCCTCTGCCGCCGCCGCCCAGGGCACGCGCGATGCGCCCAGCAGCAGCGAAAAGAGTGAGCCGAACGCCGTCCAGATCACCAGCCACGCGCCGACCCGCGCCCACAACGGCCCGAAGCTGCGCCCCAGCAGCACAGCGACGACGGCGGTGCGGCTCCCGGTGCTCACCGGATTCGTGAACTCCTGCCACGGAATCGCCCCGAGCACGCTGATGTTCATCACCAGGTACACGCAGGCAATGATCAGGATCGAGCCCACAATCGTCCGCGGCAGCGTGCGGCCCGGATCACGCACCTCGCCCGCAAGATAGCTGATGTTGTAGTAGCCCCAGTAGTCGTAGGTCGCGATCAGCATGGCCGCACCAAGTCCGGTGAAGAAGCGATGCGAGAGGTGAAACGCGCCGGGAGGCAGCGTGAACGCGAGCCGCGGATCGAAGTGCCATAGACCCGCAACGATCGTCACCGCCAGCGTGAGCACGACCCCGGCCCACAGCACCCATGCCATCTTCTCGACCGCACGCAGCCGGCGATAGAGCAGCACGACCACCAGCAGTACCACTGCAACGGCGAGAAGGCGGTTTCTATGCACATAGCTGAGCGGGCCCGACTGCGCGAGTCCGCTGGCGAGTGAGGGATAGAGATAGCTCGCATACTGCGCGAGCCCGATTGCACCCGAGGCCATCACGAGCGGCGCGCTCAACGTGAACTGCCACACGTACAGGAACGAAACCAGCCGCCCCGCGCGACCTGGTCCGTAGATCTCGCGCAGGTAGGCATAGGAGCCGCCCGCCTCCGGGAGTGCCGCGGCCAGTTCGGCCCAGACCAGCCCGTCGCACAGTGCCAGCAGCGCGCCCAGCACCCAGCCCAGCATCGCCTGCGGGCCGCCCATCGCAGAGATGACCAGCGGCAGTGTGATGAATGGCCCCACCCCCACCATCTCCAGCATGTTGAGCGCGAGCGCGCTTCCCTGCCCCAGCTCTCGCGGAAGCTCGCGGGGCACTGCGCGGGACTGCTCGTGAGCCGATGGTTCCAGATGCTTAGGCATGGCGAAGTGGCGCTCTCGCGTCCCGCGCCGTCGCGGTCCGCTCACCGAGTGTAGCGGGTGAGTTCTACGCGGCAGCGGAGCCAGTCTCCGCTCTCGCTTTGGCGGGCGCGCACGCAACGGTACACTCTAGGTCCATGCCTGACTGGCGCGCGCCCCTCTCCACTGCTGTCCTCGCAGCTCTGCTTGCAGCCGCGGCCAATGCACAGGCGCCCGCTCCTGCCACACCGAAGGCTCCTGCGCCGCAACGCGAAGCCGTGCCGATCCCGGAGAACCGCGGCGCAGCAGCCCTCTACGAAGATCTGAAGCGCCTCGACACCACGGCCAGCCTGATGATGATCGTCGCGCATCCGGACGACGAAGACGGCGGCATGCTCACTTATGAGAGCCGCGGGCTCGGCGTGCGCACGGCGCTGTTCACGCTGACCCGTGGCGAAGGCGGCCAGAACGCGATGTCTGCCGCCGACTACGACGCGCTCGGTCTCATCCGCACCAACGAGCTGCTGAACGCAGGCGAGTACTACGGGCTGAGCCAGCAGTACTGGGGCACGGTCGCCGACTATGGATTTTCGAAGACGATTGAAGAGGCGCTGGCACAGTGGGGGCACGAGCGCGTGCTCTATGACGCGGTGCGCGCGGTGCGCCTCTATCGCCCGATGGTGGTGTGCTCGGTGTTTGTCGGCGGCGTGACGGATGGGCACGGCCACCATCAGGTCGCGGGCATGCTGGCACAGGAAGTCTTCAAAATGGCTGGCGATCCGAAGGCATTTCCGGATCAGATTGCCGCAGGGCTCAAGCCGTGGCAGCCACTCAAGGTCTACGAGCGTGTGCCCGGCTTCTCGCTTTCACCGCAAGGCATGTTCGACTACGCCACCGGCAAGTACGCGCCTGTGCGCTTTCGCGACTACGTGCATGACAAAACAATCGACGGCGTGCCCGCGACCAATCTCGTGGTTGAAGAAGGCCAGATCGATCCGCTGCTGGGGCAGACCTATCTGCAGATCGCTCGTCGCGGACTGGGCGAGCAGCGCTCGCAGCACGAAGGCCCGAACGTGCCTCTCCCGACCGAGGCATCGAGCGCCTACCACCTGTACGGCTCGCGTGTTCCAGTCCAGCCGAAGGAGACCAGCTTCTTCGACGGCATCGACACGACCCTGCCGGGGCTGGCCGGACGCGCCGGCGCGAAGGCGGCGGACCTCCAACCAGAGCTGCTACAAATCCAGAGCCGGCTCCGCACCGCTCTGGCTGGCTATCGCCCGGATCACCCCGAGGCCACGGCGCCGCTTCTGGCTGAGATCGACCACCGGCTCAGTCGCCTGCTGACCCAGGTGGCCGCCAGCACGCTCGAGGACGAAGCCAAGAGTGCGTTGCGAGCGGAGTTGGAGATCAAGCGCGAGCAGACCAATCGAGCGCTGGCCGATGCGCTGGGGCTTGAGATGAGCGCGTGGATGACGCCGGGCGTTGGACCGAGCGGGCTCGACCTTTACTCGGGTAGCCACGGCGCACTGCCCAGCACGCCGCAATCGACCCCTGAACAAGTCACACCCGGCAGCACGTTCCAAGTGCGCGTGCACACGTTTGCGCCGACGCCGGCCGTAACGCTGCGTTCGGTCGAGCTCACGACACCGGCGAGCGAGCACTGGACGGTAGACCGGCAGACGCTGCACGAAGGCCAGCCCTCGACCGCGAGCGATGCGCTCTTCCGTGTCATGGCTGACCCGAATGCCGCGCCAACGGAGCCTTACTTCACGCGGCCCTCACCGGAGCAGCCTTACTACGACCTGACCGACCCTGCCGACCGCAACCGCTCCTTCGCACCGTATCCCGTCACGGGGGTTGCGACGTTTGACTACCAGGGTGTGTCGCTGCGGCTCGCTCAGGTGGTGCAGACCAAGCGCGACGCACTCGGCTTCGGTGCTGTCTATGCGCCGCTGGTGGTGACGCCCGCGTTGTCGGTATCGCTCGAGCAGCCGTGGCTGATCGTGCCGCTCGCCGAAGCAGCTCACCCGGTCACTATTCCGACGCGCATTCATGCCACCCAGGATGCGGCTGGCAACGTGCACCTCAGCTTGCCCAAGGGCTGGCAGGCAACGCCGCCCAGTGCCGAGTTCCACCTGCATGCGGGCGAGGATGCAACGTTCGGCTTTGTCGTCTCCGCTCCGGCGCTGAAGGCGGAGAGCTATCCCGTATCGGCCACAGCAGAGACCGGTAATAAACGCTACACCAGCGGTTACGAAACTGCTGGATACGGCGCGCTCATTCCATACAACCTCTACCGCCCGGCAGAGGCGCATGTGCGCGGTGTGGATGTCACCGTCCCCGCACAGTTGAAGACTCGCCCCATCGGCTACGTCATGGGCACCGGAGACATGCTGCCAACAGCGATCGGGCAACTTGGGCTGCATGCGGACCTGCTCACCGCTGCCGACCTGCTGTCGGGTGATCTGCAGCGCTACCGCACCATCGTCATCGGCATTCGCGCGTATGCGGCGCGGCCGGAGTTGCCACTCGCGAATGCACGTCTCTTGGCCTGGGTGCATGCAGGCGGCACGCTGATCGTTACCTACCAGGGGCCTGAGTTCGATCACGACTACGCGCCCTACCCTCTGCACCTGAGTGCACAGGGCATTCCCGAGCGAGTCGTCGATGAGCACGCACCCGTCGTCCTGCTGCTTCCAGACGATCCGCTACTCAGCACGCCAAATCGCATCACCGAAGCCGATTTCGATGGCTGGGCCGAGGAGCGCGGTCACTCCTTCATGTCCTCTTGGGCGCCGGAGTACGCAGCGCCTACTGAGACGCACGATCCAGGGCAGGATCCGCAGCACGGTGGTCTGCTGCATGCGAAGTACGGCGCAGGTGAGTACATCTACGTCGCGTATGCGCTGCACCGGCAGACGCCGGCGGGTGTCCCCGGAGCCTATCGGATTCTTGCCAACCTGCTGAGCGCCGGTACACCTAAGTAGCTCAGACCAGAATCGTGCCACTCTGGCACCTCGTGTGTCTTTCACACGATCGCAAGCCGACTATTTAACCCGAATTCTTCAAACGTTTACAGAACACTGTCACGCTACCTATGCATCCCTTGTGCCCGCTCACATAGAAAACGCGCTGCCCTCTCCAGAGGCAGCGCGTGCCGGGGGTGAACTTTGGGAGAGAGGCCGAATGAATACACATTTGAAAGCAGTGGCAACCTGTGTGCTGATGTCCGCCATGGCTGCCGCGCATGCGCAGACCACGACCGGTGGCAGCACAGGAACTACGAAGAAGAAGACCGTCCACCACGCGACCCGGGCGAAGAAGCCGACCGTGGAGACGCAGATCCAGCAGCTCCGGCAGGACATGGAGACGCAGATCAATCAGCTGAAACAGCAGCTGAATGACAGCAATACAGCGCTGCAGTCCGCCCAGCAGCAGGCCGCGGCAGCGAACGCCGCCGCAGCGCAGGCGCAGCAGGCCTCCCAGCAGCAGCAACAGGCGACCGCCGAGAACACCACAGCCGTCTCCAGCCTGCAGGGCGCGGTCAATGACCTGAAGACGAACAGCACCTCGCTGGCTTCGAACATTCAGGAGACGCAGACCACCATTCTCAAGAAGGTCGACAGCCCGGACGCGCTGCACTTCAAGGGCGTGACGCTCTCCCCGACGGGCTCCTTCCTGGCGGCGGAAACAGTGTGGCGGCAGAAGGGCATCGGTTCGGACATCAACACTCCGTTCAACTCGACGCCACTCAACCATGCGCCAAACGGTCAGCTCAGCGAGTTCTTCGGCTCCGGCCGCCAGTCGCGTGTGGCCCTGCTTGCCGAAGGCAAAATCAGCTCCGTCACGATGCGCGGCTACTACGAGGCAGACTGGCTCAGCGCAGGCGTCACGTCGAACAACAACCAGAGCAACAGCTACACCATGCGTCAGCGCCAGGTGTGGGCGCAGGCAGCACTGCACAACGGCCTGACCTTCACCGGCGGTCAACAGTGGAGCCTGGTCACCGAGACCAAGAAGGGCGTCGACAACCGGACAGAAGCACTGCCCCAGACCATCGACGCGCAGTACAACGTCGGCTTCAACTGGGAGCGCCAGTACGGCTTCCGCGTCAGCAAGAGCTTCCACGACAAGTTCTGGCTGGCGGCATCGGCTGAGAACCCGCAGACACTCAACCTGGGCGGCCGCAACACCCCGAACAACATCCTGGTCGGTCAGGCCGGTACCGGTGGCGGTCTCTACAACTCCACCGCGAACTACTCATACAACCTGGCACCGGACATGATCGCGAAGGTCGTGGCTGAGCCCGGCTGGGGCCACTACGAAGTCTGGGGCGTTGCGCGCTTCTTCCGCAATCGCGTCTACCCGAACGCGGTCTACACCACGACCGGTGGCGTGACCACGGCGAGCGGCAGCGCGATCGGCGCCTACAACGACTCAACAGTGGGTGGCGCCATCGGCGGCTCGCTGCGTGTCCCGACCCTTCACAAGCACCTTGACCTCGGCATCAAGGGTGCATGGGGTGACGGCGCAAACCGGTACAACAACTCCGGTCTGCCCGACGCCACTCTGCGCCCGAACGGTCAGCTGGCTCTGATCCACGGCTACTCCGGCCTGGCCACGGTTGAATATCACGCCACGCCGCGCCTCGATGTCTACGGCAACTACGGCACGGACGGCACGCTGCGTCGCTACTTCGTCGGCGCAAAGGGTGCGCAGACCGGGTACGGCGTCTACACCGAAAATCATGCGGGTTGCGCGACCGAGCCGGTTCCGCCGGTTGGCGGTGCGGGCTTCGTTCCGGGCTCGCAGAGCAACTGCACCACGGACACCCGTGACCTGCAGGAGCTCTCGATCGGCTACTGGTATGACTTCTACAAGGGCCCGGCGGGCCGCCTGCGTCAGGGCGTCCAGTACTCGTACCTGACCAAGCAGATCTGGTCGGGACTCGGAGCCACGCCGAACTCGGACAACAACATGTTCTTCACGTCGTTCCGCTACTACCTGCCGTAAACACCACGCAGCGCACCCAGGGCACCCGGCGACGGGTGCCCGCGCTGTTTGCGGCGTCGAACTGCACGAAAACCCTGTGGTACCGTGGTGTCAGCAGCAGAGCGATCCTGTGAGCTCGTAGCTCAGTTGGTAGAGCAACGCACTTTTAATGCGTGGGTCCTGGGTTCGAGTCCCAGCGAGCTCACCACCGATCCTCGCCGCTCTCCTTAGCATGTCCCTTGCCTCCCACCGACTGGTCGATGCCGTCTCCCTTGCTCATTTGCAGGACGCATGCACCGCTCGGTGGCACGAGGCCGGCGACCCCAGCCTCGCCTCTCCGCCTCTGCAGGAGCTTGCCGCACTGTTCGAGACGCAGCACGCGGCCAATTACCTGCTGTGGCATGTCGAGGATGAGGCGCGTCGCCCGGGGGCGAGCGATCACGACGTTGCGGCAGTCAAGCGAGAGATCGATCGCGTGAATCAAAGCCGCAATGACCTGACCGAGCATATCGACACCCTGCTGCTCTCGGCACTCGGGGCCACAGACCAACACCAGCGGCAGCGCGGCGAGCAACACTCGGAGACTCCCGGTATGATTGCAGACCGGCTCTCGATCTTGTCGCTGCGACTGTTTCACACTCGGGAAGAGCTGGCTCGGCCCGATGCGAGCGCAGCGCACCGCGAGCGCAACCAGGGCCGGCTTGCCGTGCTCGACCAGCAGCGCAGTGACCTGGTGCATTGCCTTGATCGGCTATGGCAGCAGGTATGTGCTGGAGAACGCTTCTTCAAGCAGTACCGGCAGTTGAAGATGTACAACGACCCGGAGTTGAATCCGGCCATCTACCGGTTGCGCGCTCAGAACACGCAGCGTTGATCGCGAAGCTCCACCTTACGGACGGTTGACGAACCGGGGGGGCAAACGTGTACAACCACTGCACAGTAAGCGATGCGTCAACCCCCGCTTGACCGCAAACCAGGGCAACTTCAGAAAGAGCGAGCATGGCGAGCACAGGCAGTTCCAAACCGCGCACCCCGAAGACCCTTCACGGCAAGGTGCGCACGATGACGGATCCGGCACAGCAGAGAACCATGCAGGAATATGAAGCAGCCTTGAAGGCGATGCAGGAAGGCAAGTACGACAAGGCGCGCGATGGCTTTCGCAAGCTGAGCGAACAGGCCAGCCCGGAGGTCGCCGAACGTGCGCGCGTCTATCTGGAAGCCTGCGAGCGCCAGGTGAAGAAGAATACGCGCAGCTTCTCCGGTCCGGAGGAGCAGTACGACTACGCGATCTCCCTGCTGAACACAGGTCTGTACGATGAGGCACGCGACCAGTTAGAGGAGATCCTCGGCCGCGAGCCACATGCGGACTACGCCCTTTACGGCCTCGCCATTCTCGAAAGCATGACCGGGCAGACGGAGCAGTGCCTCGAGCACCTGGCTCAGGCCATCGGCATCAACGGGCAGAATCGCATCCACGCCCGCGTTGACTCCGACTTCCAGGACATGGCCGACGATCCGCGGTTCACCGAGCTGCTGTATCCGGAAGTGCAGTAGTGCGGGCCTGCCCACTCTCATACTGCTCCTGAGAGGTACCGCCGCATGCCCGTGACTCGCAAAGACGCGCCTCCTCGGCGGGTGACTGCTCCGACCGGAGTGCCCGGCGCACAGGAGCACCACTCGTCCCTGCGCGTTGTGGCCATCGGCGGCGGGACCGGCTTGTCCACCCTGCTGCGCGGCCTGCGACACTACGCCCCGTCGCCACAGAGCGCCGAGCGGGACGTCAGAACGGCGCCCGCTGCCTCGGCGGCAGTCCCCAGCCTCATCAGCGATCTTGCCGCCGTCGTGACGGTCACGGATGACGGTGGTTCGAGCGGCCGCCTGCGCCGCCACTTCAAAATGCTGCCCCCGGGCGATCTGCGTAACTGCATGGTCGCGCTGGCCGATGACGAAGCGCTGCTATCGCGACTCTTCCGGCATCGCTTCTCGTCGTCGTCACCGACCAGTTCGGACGCCGACAATACCGGCAGCCTCGACGGGCACAGCTTCGGCAACCTGTTCGTCGCCGCCCTGGTTGAGATCACCGGCGACTTCGCCCAGGCCATCAAACTCTCTTCGCAGGTCCTGGCGACGCGCGGGCACATCTATCCCGCCACGACCGAAAACGTCACGATCTCCGCACGCATGGACGACGGCTCCGTGGTCGAAGGCGAGACGAACATCACCGCGAGCAAGCATCGCATCTGCGAGCTGTCGCTCCACCCCGCAGGCGCTGAGCCGCTGCCCGAGACGCTCGAGTCGATTGCCCGCGCCGACTTGATCACCCTCGGCCCCGGCTCGCTCTACACCAGCCTGATCACGAATCTTCTGGTCAAAGGCATTCCACAGGCGCTGGCCTCCGCCCGCGGGCTGCGCGTCTACGTCTGCAACCTGATGACGCAGTCCAACGAGAGCCTGGGGCTGACCGCGTCGCAGCACATCGAGAAGATCTATGAGCACGCCGGGCAGGCTGTCTTCGACTACGCGCTGGTGAACACTGCGCCGGTCAGCGACACGCTGCTGCGCAACTACGCGCGGGAAGGCGCGGTGCCCATCGTGCCGGACGTCGAGCGCATGGAAGCGCTCGGGGTCAAAGTCGTGACGGGAAACTTCGCCGCGGAAGGCGACACACTGCGCCACAACGCGGATCGCGTTGCCGAAACCCTGCTGCACCTGGGCCTTGGCGTGGAACAGCAAGCTGCGCGTACGCAGAGCGCCTGATCCCGCTCGCTCACTCCGCCCTAAACGACGCTACTTGCAGACGAACGAGGCTGCGCTGCGGGCGCTTCCCTTGCCCGTGTACTGTGCCTGCTGCGGGTAAGGACACGCCGGTCGCGTCATGCGCACGCCCGATGCCGGATCGAACGACTTCGCGTACTTGGTCGCGACGATCGCATCGGGCGCATGGCCCTCTTCCACCCACTCTTCGACTGCGCGGAACGCATTGTCCTTGGCCGTTGACTTGGGCCCGAGCAGTCCGAACTGGCCGATGCTGTCCGGCCCCGGTCCCTCGGCGCAGTGCTTCACACCGGGCAACATGTAAAGCCGCGTAAAGCTTGCTGCCGTGTCCGCGCCCATGTCCTTCTGCACGCCCTCGTAGTAGCGGATCGTGTAGAGCGGGCTGATCGCCGCATCCGCCCAGCCGTGATACAGGATCAACTTGCCGCCGCGATCGCGAAAGGCCTTCAGGTCGGTGCTGCGCGCGTCGAGCGTCGCTCCGGTCTTCTCCCGCGCCGCCTTCATCGCCGGCTCGGCTTCGAAGGTGTGCAGGTCCCACTTGCGGTCGCCGTAGACCATGTTGCTGAAGAAGCCCGTCGCGAAACCGACGCCCGCAGACTTCGCCGGGGCCGTTCCGGTGATCCAGCTCGGCCAGCCGTTGGGGTCCTGCTCTGCGCCGGTAGCAAGCACACCGGGAAGAGCCTCGCCGCTTACCGTGTGAGCGCTGTAGAGCGCGCCCAGTGCCTTCTCTTGCGCTGCGGTCAGGCAGCGCTGTCCGCCGCCTGCGCTGCACGCAATCGTGGCGGGGTCGAAGTGGCAGGCGCGCGGATCGGTCACCAGGCCATCGCGCAGACCGTCGCCCTGATCGCAGGCCGCCAGCACTGCATGAGAGATGGTCGCGACCTTCGCCGCCGGAATGTAGTTCGCCGGGCTCTCGAGCAGCGCCTTCATCGCGATGCCACCCGACACCATCAGGTCAGTCCAGGCATACGCCGGTGCGCCGGCCACAATGCCGTCGTAATCCGCGGGAAAGCGCTGTGCCTCCATCAGAGCTTCACGTCCGCCGTCCGAGCACGCAGCGAAGTAGTTGTGGCGTGCCGGGTAGCCGTAGAACGCCGCCACGACCGCCTTGGCCTGCACCGTCATCTGGTGAATGCCCCGCCAGCCAAAGTCGACCACCTTCTGCGGGTGGCCGAGCGCCCAGCTCGCGTCCAGTCCATCGCCCTGGTGCCCAGTGTCGGTCGCCGTCGCAGCGAAGCCGTTCAGGACCGACGCAGCAAGCTGCCGGTCGTCGATCTCGCCCGCGAAGCCACCATTGCCGATACCCTGCAGCCGCTTGTTCCAGCCCTCTGCGGGCAGCCAGACCTCGATGCGAATGCTGGAGTCGGGCGACGGCGCTGCGTGCACGATCACGCGGCAGAATGCCGGCGTATGGTTGAACAGCGTCGCAAGAGGGTCCGCTTTGCCATCCTTCGCCGCGGGCCGGCTGAACGTTCCGGCGGCCACCGTCTCCGCCGAGACGACGCGCGCCTGATGCAGCGGCAGGTGCTGCAGGCGTGAGCACGCATCCGCCGCACTGGACTGTGCCCGGGCAGACGTGGCCGGAGCAGACATGGTCGGTGCGGACTGTGCTCGCGCGGATTGCGCCAGCGCGGGCGAGACAACCGTGGCAGTAGCGACCAGAGACAACAGCGCGGGCAGGAGCGACGACGAGTGACGCATGCAGTGCCACTCTATCCCAGGACGCAACTGCTCTGGTCTGACGCAACCGGAAAAGCACTCAGTCGGCGTTGCTCTCTGTCGTCTTCTTCAATTGTCCGCAGGCCGCGTAAATATCGCGCCCGCGCGGGCGGCGGATGAACGCAGGAACGCCACGCGCGATCAGCCGCTCCTGGAACGCGGCGACGTCCTTCGCTGCGGGCTCCTGGTACGGAATGCCCGGCCCTGGGTTCCAGACGATCAGGTTCACCTTCACTGGGAAGCCGGCTCGACGGGCGAGCACGACCACTTCGTCTGCATGCACCAGCGAATCGTTGACGCCGCCGAGCAGCACGTACTCGAACGTGATCTTCTCGCGCGGGGCAAGCGGCAAAGCGCGCGCTGACTCGAGCACTGCTTCGATCGGCCACTTCCGCGTGATCGGCATGATCGACTCGCGCACAACATCGTTCGAGGCATTCAGCGAGATCGCCAGCCGCGGACGCACCGTCTCTCCCGCAAAGCGCACAATGCCGGGCACGATCCCTGATGTCGAAACGGTCATGCGCGATGCCGCGATGCCCACTTCTTCCACCAGCAGGCGCACGGCATCCATGAACGCGTCGTAGTTCAGGAAGGGCTCGCCCATGCCCATGAAGACCAGGTTGATGCGGTCGCGGCCGAGTTCCACCTGCTGGCGGCGAAGAACGGCGACAACCTGCCCGGCGATCTCGCCCGAGGTCAGGTTGCGCTCGATGCCGAGCTTCGCCGTCAGGCAGAACTGGCAATTCACAGCGCAGCCGATCTGCGAAGACACGCAAATCGTCGCGCGGCGTCGCGCCGGCTCTTCGCCGTCGCTGTCTTCCGCACCGTCGCCCTCAGGCATCCAGACCGTCTCCGCCGTCTGGCCGCCGCTCACCCCGATCAGGTAGCGCTCGGTCCCGTCGGATGACTGAAACGCCGCGGCGATCGAAGGCAGCCCGACTCCGTACCCCGCATCCGTGAGACGACGGCGCAGCGCTGCCGGAAAGGTGGTGATCTCGTCCAGCGAGACAGCCCAGTCCCGGTAGAGCGCCTGGGCAAGCTGGCGCGCGCGAAACGGGGGCTCCCCGAGCTCGGCCATGAGCGAGCTAAGTTGCTGAAGGGATTGGCCGAACAGTGACAGCGACGGAGATTGCACCGGGGACGGTGCAGCGCTTTGGATCGAAACCGCCGCAGCGGAGTCTAAAATGGTGAAGTCTTCCTTCTCTGGCACGGTAGGCAGCCCCAGCGGCTGCTTCGACGGCATCACAACGAGCGCTCCGATTCTGGCCTCAGGATAGCACCGGCGTTCGGCTCTGCTATCACCTCCGCCGCGTCACGGAAGGCACGGAAACGACAAGATATGGCAAACGAACGCAGTGTGGAACGAACGGTTCTCCCCAACGGGTTAACGATTCTGACCGAGCGCATGGAGCATGTGCGCTCGGTAGCAATGGGCGTGTGGATCCGCGCCGGCTCGCGACACGAGGTCGCGGAGCTGAATGGGATCTCTCACTTTGTCGAACACATGGTCTTCAAGGGCACGGAGACACGCTCTGCGCAGCGCATAGCGCGCGAGGTCGACGCGATCGGCGGCAATCTGGATGCGTTCACCGGCAAGGAGACCATCTGCTTCAACATCAAAGTGCTCGATGAGCATGTGCCGACGGCGCTCGACGTGTTGAGCGACCTGGTGCTGCATCCCGTCTTCGCCGAGCAGGACATCCTGCGCGAGCGTGGCGTGATCCTCGAAGAGATCAAGATGGACGAGGACAACCCCGACTACCTGGTGCACGAGATCTTCACCCAGAACTTCTGGAAGGGGCACCCGCTGGGCAAGCCCATCCTCGGCACCAAGGAGACGGTCGGCCGGCTCGAGCAGGCCAAGCTGTTCGGCTATTACGGCGACCGCTTCCGCGGCGGCAACGTCGTCTTTACCGCGGCCGGCAATCTGGACCATCAGAGCTTCGTGGACGAAGTGCGCCGGCGTTTTGAAGCGATGCCAGCAGGCATGCCGCAGGACACGAGCGTTCCGCCGACCACGACGGCGCGCATCATCCTGCGCAACAAAAAGTCGCTCGAGCAGGTACAGCTCTGCATGGGCGTGCCCTCGCTGCCCATCTCGAGCGATCGCCGCTACTGCGCGCTGCTGCTGAACACGGTGCTGGGCGGCGGCATGAGCTCGCGTCTGTTCCAAACCGTGCGTGAAGAGCGTGGCCTCGCCTACTCGATCTACAGCGACCTGAGCCCGTTCAAGGACACCGGCATGCTGTGCGTGTACGCCGGCACGTCGTCGAGCAAGGCCGTCCAGATGATCCAGTTGATCACCGACGAGTTCCGCCGCCTCAAAGACGAGCCCGTCGCCGCCGACGAGCTGCGGCGCACCAAGGACCAGCTCCTGGGTAACATCATCCTCAGCATGGAGAGCACCGGCGCACGCATGTCCAACCTGGCGCGGCAGGAGATGTACTTCGAGCATTTCTTCGGCATCGACGAAGTGATGCAGCGGGTCGAATCCGTTACCGCAGAGCAGGTGCAGGAGCTGGCGAAGGAGCTGTTTTCGCCGGAGCGTATCGCGGTCACCATGCTCGGCCGGCTGGACGGCATCAAGGTCGGTCGCGGCGACCTCGACTGCTAAGAAGCAGGGGGAGCAGGACGAGACAGGTCAGGGCATCGTCTTCCGGGCCGCCGGTCTCCCCTGCCGTCATTCTGTAGTCCTGCCCGGTAGGGAGGATCTGCAGTCCCCCGTAGCGGGTAGGACTGCCAGGTCCTTCGCTTCGCTCGGAGATGACACCGCTCACACTTCCTACGAGCGCTTTGTGTCTCCGCTGCGTCTCTGTGGGGCAGGTTCAGGCCGATTTACGCTGCCCGCGCGCGAGTTTGGTACGCTGGCTTTCGGCAGATTTGTAAGCAGAGGTAGTAGCCATGATTACCCCGATGACTGAAACCAACTCGACACAACGATCCGAGCGGCTCCTTTCGTCTCTCCCGCCCGCGGCGGGCAGCGAGGCCGGCTTCACCCTGATGGAGCTGCTGATCGTAATGTCGGTGATCCTGATCCTGATGCTGGTCGCGATCCCGAGCCTGCTGAATGTCACAATCCAGGCGCATGAGACCTCCGCACTGGGCTCGCTGCGCGCGATCCAGGCAGCCGAGGTGCAGTACTCCGCCAGCTACCCGACGAACGGCTTCGCGTGCTCGTTGACCGCGCTGGCCGGCACGCCTGGGTCCGGGCCGCCCAGCGCGCAATCGGCGCAGCTGCTGCAGTCCTCGCTCGCCAACGGCCAGAAGGACGGCTACACGTTCAACATCACGAACTGCACAAAGGCTGCCAACTCGACCTCCGGCAGCCAGGATTACTTCACCTCGTACGAGATCACGGCCGTGCCACAGACGGTCGGCCGTACCGGGCACCGCGGCTTCTGCATGGATAGCTCCGGCACCATCAAGGCCGATCCTGCAGGCGGCACCAACTGCACGATTCCGCTTTCGTGAGTAACGAGATCATCAACAAAGGCCAGCAGAGACGCTGGCCTTTGTTGTTTCTGGCGCTCGGGCTCGCGCTGCCGCTGGCCGCACAGCCTTCCGCGCCGGAGATGGCCGCTCGCGTCGATCAGCACTACAACACGCTGAAGCGGCTGGAGGTCCAGTTCACGGAGGAGTACGCGGGCATGGGCATGGACCGGCGCGAGAGCGGCGTGCTGATGCTGGAAAAGCCGGGGCGCATGCGCTGGAACTACGCGCAGCCACCGGGCAAGGTGTTCGTGCTCGACGGCAAGTACGGCTGGTTCTACACGCCAGGAGACGCGCAGGTGCAGCAGATTCCGGCAAAGAAGCTCGACGATCTGCGATCGCCGCTGCGCTTCCTGCTTGGACATGCGCAACTGACGAAGGAGCTGCGCGGCCTCACCCTCGCACCCGCGGACCACGGCAGCTACCGGCTGCGCGGGGTGCCGGTCGGGATGGAGCAGCGCGTCCGCGAGCTCGAGTTGATTGTCACGGCAGTGGGCACCATCGAGCGGCTCACCCTCGAAGAGCTCGACGGCGCACGCACCAGCTTCAGCTTCCGGAACGAGCAGGCCAACCCCGCGCTCGCACCGGACACCTTCCACTTCACGCCGCCCCCGGGTGTGGGCGTCGTGGCGGGCACGCCGCCGGTCTGACTTCGAAACACGACGGCCTGAGCACGACGGCCCGACCCAGCCCTTGCCTCTTTCACCAAGCGCTGGTCCGCGCAGTATCCTGTCCGGCATGACCTCCTCCCGCGGCGTCCGGACGCTCGCTGCCCTTGGAGCGAGCGCGCTGGTGCTTGGCGGCTCGCATGTGCTGCTTAATTTGTATGGGCCGCAGCCGCAATACGCCCTGACCAGCCCGATGGAGGCGCCGCTCGACTCGGACGAGTTCGTGCAGTTCCTGGCGCTGGTCACCAATGGGGCGCGCCGCCACTCCCGTCTGCGCCGTCTGCGTAATGGGGCCGAGTTCTTTCCCGAGATGCTGCAGGCGATCCGCCGCGCTCGGCATGCAATCAATCTGGAGATGTACGAGTTCCTCACCGGCAGCGTGGCTAACGACTTCCTCGCAGCACTGGCGGAGAGGGCCCGCAGCGGCGTCGAGGTGCGCGTCGTCGTGGACGCGATCGGCAGCTTCGGCACGCCGGACGCGCTGTTCGATCCCCTACGCGCCGCCGGTGGTCAGATGGCCTGGTATCACCCCGTGCGCTGGGACACGTGGCAGAAGGTGAACCAGCGCACGCACCGCAAGCTGCTAGTGATCGATGGCCAGACCGGCTTCATTGGAGGCGCAGGCATCGGCGATGACTGGCTGCTGCCCTCGCGGAAAGGGCCCGCGTGGCGGGACACGATGTTTTGCGTCGAAGGCGAAGCGGTCGCGGGGCTGATTTCGACGTTTTGCGAAAACTGGCTGGAGGCTGCGGGCGAGATCCTGTCGGGCAACCAGCAGTTCGGCTTCCGCTCCATGCCGGAGGGTGCGGATAGCTTTGTGGTCTCGAGCACACCACGCGGCGGCGGCACGGGCGCACGCATCCTCTTCCAGGCGCTGATCAAGTGCGCGCGGGAGACGATCCACATCACCACGCCCTACTTCCTGCCCGACCGGAGCGCGCGCCAGGCGCTGATCGAGGCGGTCGGACGCGGGGTACAGGTCGAAGTCCTGACTGCTGGACCACGCATCGACCATCCCTACATCCGCACGCTGAGCCGGCACAGCAGCCGACGCCTCTTGCGCGGCGGCGCCAGCATCTTCGAGTACCAGCCGGCGATGATCCACGCCAAGCTGATGACCATCGATGGGATATGGGCCGTGATGGGCTCGACCAACTTCGACCATCGCTCGTTTGCGCTCAACGACGAGGTGAACCTGGCGGTGCTCGATCGGGAACTCGTCGCCGTGATGGAGGCAGACTTCCGCGACGACCTCGCGCAAAGCAGGCGGCTCACGCTGGACATGTTGCGCGAGCGCACGCCCCTTGGCAAGCTGGAGGAGCCGTTCCTGGACGTGGTGGAGGCGGAGAGCTGACCGTTCAGGACGGCGGAGCGGACTTGTATTCGATCAGGCCGCGACTGCCGCGACTGCTGCCCCGCCGCGCCCAGTAGCCAAGCTGGCCGGCGAAGATGGGGATCTGCTGCAGGTGCGAGTGCAGGGCGTAGGCCATCCGGAGGCGCCTCGGCAACGCACGCCGGCGAAGGGCCGTCCGCAGGATGAGTGCGCCCGCTGCTGCGCCGAACACCGCGAGCGGGACCCAGGAGCGCAGCACCCCTGCCAGCCCGGCGGAAGCCACAGGGCCGGCAGTCCAGAACAGTCCGCGTGCGACATTGCGGCGGCTGTCCGCCAGCCAGAGCGGATCTTCCGTGTTCTGGTACATATCTGAGACCTCGGCATAGGCGTGCCCCGTCCGTTGCGAACGACGCCAGTACTGGCCGAAGTGGTGCATCGCGAGATCGTGGCCGGTCATGGGCTCCGCGACATGAAGGATGCGGTAACCCAGGCCGCGCATGCGGCGGCACAGGTCCGGCTCCTCGCCGGCGATGAGCGTCTCGTTGTAGCCGCCGGCCTCCTCGAGCGCCGCGCGGCGGACCAGGGCATCGCCGCCAAAGAACAGCGCTTCGCCGGCGGGCGCGTTCCAGTCGAGATCGAAGATGGCGTTGTAGATCGAGTCGCCCGTGCGGGTTTCGCGGCGGTCGCCAGCGACCCCGGCCAGACGGGGATCGGCGAATCGGGGCAGGTTCCTGGTCACGAACCCGGGATCGAGCAGCGTGTCCCCGTCAAGGAACAGGATGTAGGGCGTTTCGGTGCTGCGCCAGCCCGCATTGCGTCCACGTGCGGCGGTGGTTGGACCGGAGAGCAGGATGGTGCGTACGCCGAGGCACTGGGCGAGCGCGACGGAGCCATCCGTGGACGCCGAGTCCACATAGACCACGTCCAGGTGCGGGTGATCCATGGCCAGCACGGATGCGAGACACGCACGCAGGCGCTCACCCTCGTTGCGGCCGATGATGACCACGCCCACGCGGTCAGTACTGCTTTGGGATGAAGATGATCCGGTGGGCTGCGGGTCGTTCGGTTGAAGGTCCGGCGGCTGCGCGTCCATGGCTTGTTTCTACAGGAGTTTCGTTCACAAGAGGATAGTGGGCAAGGGCCAGCGAATCTGGCCCTCCCCGCCGCATGGTCCCGCTCTGCCGTTTATCCTGAAGGAGCATGCGTTGTCGATCTGTTCGTGCCCTCGGGCTGCGGGCGGCCGCCGCGGTCCTTGGACTCTGTTGTGCGGGCCTGGCTCGGCTGGCCGTCGTTCCCTTTTTCGCTCCCACCCTGGCGAGTTCCCTGCAGGCTCCCGCACCGGCAGCTCCGGCGCCGAGCACTGCCTGGAATCCGTGGGAGTCGCAGCATAGCGGCACCACCCAACCCCTGCGCGGCATTCACGCGGTGGGCAATGGCGTGGCCTGGGCCAGCGGCGCGGGCGGGACTGTGCTGCGCACCGAGGACTCGGGCTACGTTTGGCAGCAGTGCTCGATGCCCGACGACGCCAAGGCGCTCGACTTCCGCAGCATCTGGGCCTGGGACGCGCAGCGGGCGGTCGTGATGTCGTCCGGCAAGGGCAAAGACAGCCGGCTCTACAAGACCACCGACGGGTGTGCGCACTGGACCGAGCTGGTCACCAATCCGGACCCGGATGGCTTCTGGGACGGGATCGCCTTCTCCGACGAGAAAAACGGCTTCCTGCTGGGCGACCCGGTACGCGGCCACTTTACGCTGTTGCGGACACAGGATGGCGGAGCGCGCTGGCGGCTGGTCAATAGCAAGGAGCTGATGATCGACGGCCCGAAGCTGGGTGCCTTCGCGGCCAGCAACCAGGCGCTGGTCCTGACCGACCCGCTGGCCGGCGAGGTGGCGACGCCATGGTTTGCGACGAGCGGCGCGAGCGGAATCCAGCACCCGTTCGTCTATACCGGTGGACTGGACTGCACAGCCGACCGGGTGCAGCGGGCTCCGGAGAGCTGCCTGAGCCACCACTGGACCTTTAGCCGCGAGGAGGTGCCGATGGCGGGAACGAGCGAGGCACAGGGCATCTTCGCGCTGGGCGTGCATAAGGATGGGTCGGGCGCGTGGCACAGTGTTGCGGTGGGCGGGGACTACACCGCGCCGGGGGCGTCCTCTGGCACGGCGGCATGGCGCGATCCCAAAACGGGCAAATGGGCGGCGGCGACGAAGCTACCGCATGGATACCGCTCGAGCGTCCAATGGGACGACGCCGACCAGGGGTGGATCGCGGTCGGTACGAATGGTGCAGATGTTTCGTATGATGACGGGCAGACGTGGTCGGCGATCGGCAGCGACGGCTTCAATGCTGTCAGCCTGCCCTGGCTGGTCGGCTCCGACGGCCGCATCGCCAAGTTGAAGAGCTTGAAGAGGAAGTAGGACGCAGGGCACGCCTATGGCAGAGTTTGTCATCCGATTAGCCGACGAACGGGGCCGTCTGCAGGAGCAGGTGCAGAGCGCGACCACGGCGGAGGAGCTGCGCGCGCGTTTCACGCAGGCGGGCTACTACGTCTACTCGGTGAAGGCACGCGGCCTGCGCACCTCGCAGCGCAAGGTCAAGCTCGAGAGCTTTTTGATCTTCAATCAACAGTTCCTGACACTGGTGCGCGCCGGCGTGCCCATCCTGCATGCGCTCGAGATGCTGGCGAAGAGCCAGAAGAATCCCGCATTCAAGGCACAGCTCGAAGCGGTGTCGCAGCGCATCCGCACCGGGCAGTCGCCGTCTGAGGCCTTTGAAGCGCAGGGCGGCTTCCCGGTCATCTACACCACGACCTTGCTGGCGGGCGAACGCAGCGGCCATCTTGAAGATGTGCTCGCGCGCTATCTCACGTTTCAGCGCGTGGCGCTGACGTTCCGCAAGAAGCTGACGGCATCGCTGTTCTATCCGGCGCTGCTGATCGTGATGGTGGTCGCGATGTTCCTGTTCCTGATCACCTTCGTGGTGCCGCGCTTCGGGCAGCTCTATGACCAGATCGGTGGGCACCTGCCCGCGCTGACGGTGTTCCTGATCGCCCTGGGGAATAACTTCCAGGAATACCTGTTCTATGCGCTCCCGGTGGTCGCGCTCATCGGCTACGGGCTGTGGCGCTGGAGCCGCACCGATCGCGGCGGTGCGCAGCTGGACCGCGCACGGCTGCGCGTGCCGATCTTCGGCAACATCTGGCTCAAGTACCAGGTCGCGCTGTTTGCCCGCACGCTGTCGACACTGCTCGAAGGCGGACTGCCGCCGGTGCCCTCGCTCGAGACAGCGGCACGGTCGATCTCCAGTCGCTCGGTTGCGGATGCGGTGCGCCGCGGCGTGACCGGCGTGCGCGAAGGACGGCCACTCTCGCGCGCTTTGATCGAGACGCGCGTCTTTCCTGAACTGGCTACCTCGATGGTCGAGGTCGGCGAATCGACCGGCGCACTGCCGCAGATGCTGAACTCGGTCGCCGAGTTCTTCGAAGAGGACGTACAGACCGCGCTGACCGCGGCGTTGTCGCTGATTGAACCAGCCATTCTGATCGTGATGGGCATTGTTGTCGTCACCATCATGATTGCGCTCTACCTGCCCATCTTCTCGCTGGGGCAGGCGGGCAGCTTCGGAGGCCGCTGATGTTGAGGCTTACTGAAGCACGCGCCACTTTGACTTGCGTCACCCTGGGCAAAGGAGTTCCCCCGCATGGCTGAGATTCCTGTGATGATGCCGCCGCCACCGCCAGCGCAGCCGCTGGTGGACGAGGTCGCGCGTGCGCAGGCGCTCGCCGCCCGCTATCGCTGCGAGTTTGTTGACCTGAAGAATTTCCGCATCCAGCACGAGCTGTTCCGCTCCGTGCCGGTCGACATGATGTTCCGCTACAACTTCGTGCCGCTGGAGCAGATGGAAGACCGGCTGGTGATCGCGGTCGCGGACCCGAGCCGGCTGATGGTGCTGGACGAGATCGCCGGCCTGCTGGGCCAGCGCGTGGTGACTCGAGTCGCCACGCTGTCGCAGATCACCGACCTGCTGAAGAAGACCGAGCAGTCGCAGCGCGTGCTCGATGAGGCCTCCGAGGGGCTGACGTTCGACGTTATCTCGTCCGAAGAGAACCCGGACGAGAACATCTCGATCGAGAAGCTGACCTCGGAAGAGGACATCTCGCCGATCATCCGGCTGGTCGACACGACCATCTTTACCGCGCTCGAGCGCCGCGCTTCGGACATCCACATCGAGACGTACGACGACTCGCTGCTTGTGAAGTACCGCATTGACGGCGTGCTGCAGGCCGCCATGGCGCCCATTGCGCGCGAGCACCACACGACGATCCTGTCGCGCATCAAGGTCATGAGCGAGCTCGACATTGCGGAGCGCCGCGTGCCCCAGGACGGCCGCTTCCGGGTGCGCTACAAGGGGCGCCTGATCGATTTCCGTGTCTCCATCATGCCGACTGTGCATGGCGAGAATGCCGTGCTGCGCGTGCTGGACAAAGAGTCGATGAGCGAGAAGTTCAAGAAGCTCACACTCGATGTCGTCGGCTTCCAGGCCGAAGACCTGGCGCGCTTCCGCCGCTACATTCGCGAGCCTTACGGCATGGTGCTGGTCACCGGCCCGACGGGTTCCGGCAAGACGACCACGCTGTACGCGGCACTGAACGAGATCAAGAGCGACGAAGACAAGATCATCACCATTGAAGATCCGGTCGAGTACCAGATCCGCGGCATCACGCAGATCCCGGTCAACGAGAAGAAGGGTCTGACCTTTGCGCGCGGACTGCGTTCGATCCTGCGCCACGATCCGGACAAGATCCTGGTTGGTGAGATCCGCGACCAGGAGACGGCGCAGATCGCGATCAACTCCGCGCTCACCGGTCACCTCGTCTTCACCACGGTGCACGCGAACAACGTGCTCGATGTGCTCGGACGCTTTCTCAACATGGGTGTGGAGGCGTACAACTTCGTCTCCGCGCTGAACTGCATCCTGGCGCAGCGGCTGGTGCGCACCATCTGCGAGTTCTGCAGCCGGCCGGCGCGCATCTCCGACGAACTGCTCGAGGAGAGCGCGCTCGACGCGAATGAGTGGCGCGACTTTCCGTTCCGCGAAGGCGCGGGCTGTATCGAGTGCGGCGGCACTGGCTTCCGCGGCCGGACCGCGATTCACGAGCTGCTGGACCTGAACGACACGATTCGCGAACTGATCCTCGAGAAGCGGCCGACGTCCGAAATCCGCCGTGCGGCGCAGGGGATGGGCATGAAGTTTCTGCGCGAGTCAGCGCTCGAGCGCGTGCGCGACGGATTGACAACGCTGCCTGAGATCAACAAGGTCACCTTCATCGAGACCGGACGTTAGAGGACACGTATGAGCATCGTCCGCCGCATCTTCCCTTCCGACATCGACGCGCTGCGACCGCGACTGGCGTGCGAGATCACGCCGGCCGGCGTGCTGGCAGCGCGTCCCGGCTCTGTTGCTGTCGCCGGGCAGGCGCAGGATGTGCAGACGCAGTTTGCGCCTCTGCGGCTGGGCACGCTAACGGCGGGGCTGAAGACGCCCGCCATGCACGACCGCTCGGCTGTAGCCGCCGCCATTCGGGCCGCGCTCGATGGCATCGTCGAACGCGATCGCAAGGTGACTGTGATCGTGCCGGATGCGTCGGTGCGTGTGTTACTGCTCGACTTTGATACGCTGCCCGCCAAAACCGCGGACGTGCTGCCGATCCTGCGCTTCCGGCTGCGCAAGCTGGTGCAGTTTGAAGTGGAAGATGCCGCGATTACCTGGCAGGTGCTGCCCAAGGCTGGCGATGGCGATACGCTGATCCGTACGGTCGTCGCAGCCATGCCAGCCGCTGTGCGCGCCGAGTACGAAGACGCTGTCCGCGAGGCCGGTTATGAGCCCGGTGCGGTGCTCTCGAGCTCGCTGGCCGCGCTGGCTGCTGTGCCTGCGGATGAACCGGCACTGCTCGTTAATCGCAACGCGAACTGCATCACGACCGCGATTGTGAGCGGGGCACAACTGCTGCTGTTCCGGACGCTCGACCTGGGGGAGGCCTCGGCCGAGGGCAGTGCGCCCGACGCCGTGTTCGAGTTGCAGCGCACCGTCTCTGTCGCGATGGCGTACTACGAAGACACGCTGGCCACGATGCCGCGGACCATCTACTCGGTTGGGCCCGGGGGCGCCGCGGAGCTGGACCGGCTGCTCGCGCTCGACGGTATAGAGGTGCGGGACCTGATCGCCTCGCGCGAAACCGGGGGCGCAGCAGGTATGCTGGCTCCGGTCGTCGGCGCGCTGGCAAGCTGATTGCTGTTTTTGCCGCGCCCGCTCCCTCCGGCCCGGCAACCTGAAAGACAAAGCATGGACTCTGCTGACTGATGCGCATCACACTCAATCTCGCCTCCCGGCCCTACGTCGAGCTGCGACCGCTCTATCAGCGGCTGCGCGTGGTCGCGTTGCTGCTGCTCGTCGTTGGCGCACTCTGCTGGTGGGTGCTGCGCACCGAAAAGACACGCGCGGCCGAGGCGCAGGCACGCGCCAACGCGCTGTCGTCGTCGATTCAGCAGGCGCGCGCAGTGCGCAGCGGGGCTGAGCTCTCGATGCGACAGCCGCAGAACGCGGCCGTGCTCGACCAGGCGCACTTCCTGAACAATCTGTACCTGCACAAGTCCTTTTCGTGGACGGCGGTGATGATGGACCTGGAACAGGTGCTGCCCGCGGGCGTGCAGGTGCTGACCATCGATCCGGTGGTCGGCAAGGACGGCACCGTGACCATCCGGATGCGCGTGGCCGGTCCGCGCGATCGGGCGGTGACGCTGGTCCGCAATCTGGAGCACTCGCGCCGCTTCCGCGCGCCGCGCATCGTGGGCGAAACCGCGCAGACGCAGAGCGGCCCGACGGCGACCTTCCAGCCGGTGAGCACGGGCGATGCGGTGAACTTCGACGTACTCGCGGACTACAACCCGCTCGAGCCGCGCGAGACGAAACATGCGGAGCGGGACGGCGATCACGCAACAGCAACGACGCACCGCCGTGCCCGTGCCACTGCGGCGAAGACACCAGCGGGTGAGCGGAGGCAGCCATGAAGGTGACTCGCTCCAGTGCACTTACGCAACTCAACCTGCACATCGCGGTTATCAGCCTGCTTGCGCTGGTGGACCTGATCCTGCTGGTGCAGCTCTTCATGGCGTGGCACACGCTGCGCGCAGACCGGCCGGAAGAGCTGGCGGCGCAGCAGACGCAGTTGCGCACCGCGCAGTTGCAGGCCATGCCGCTGCGCAACCTGCCGACGCGCATTGCCGATTCGCACGACGGCGCAGCGCGCTTCTTCGATACGCGCGTGGCCGGCGCGGACTCGGGCATCCTGGCCGAGCTCGGCAGCGTGTCGCAGAAGTCCGGCGTGCGCCTGGGCCGGGTGCAGTACGCGCTGGCACCTGCGCTGAAGGACACCTCCGAAGTGCGCATCGACGCGAGCGTGAGCGGTGACTACACGCCGGTGATGCGCTTCATCAACGATCTTGAACGGGACAAGATGTTTTTCGTCATCAACGGAATCACGCTGACCGGCCAGCAGGGCGGACTGGTGAACCTGCGGCTGCGCATGACCACCTATCTGCACAGCGCGGACGCCCAGCACCTGCAGCCCAGCGGCAATGCCGACGAGGGCAGTCAGAGCGGGGGCGAGTGACATGGCTCTGAAGGTCGGCGCAGAAAACAAGCCCAAGCTCTACGCGGCCGTTGGTCTCGGCGTTGTCGTGCTGCTGCTCTCGCTGCGCACGTTCTCGATCTACTTCGGCGGCTCCTCGGCGCCGACGCCCCCACCGGCGCAGGCGATCACGGCGGCACCTGCCCCCGCAGCAACAAACGCAACGAACAACACCTCGACGCAGGGGGCGTTTCCGCACCAGGCGGTTGAGGTGGCCAGCAGTTCGGCGCTCGATCCGACACTGCACCCTGAAGTGATGGAGCAGGCCGAGCACACCAGCTACACGGGGACCGGTCGCAACATCTTCTCGCCGAACTCCGCCGCACCAGCGCCGGTCGCGATTCCGAAGGTGAACAATCCCATTCGACCAGTGCCGACCGGGCCGCCGCCACCACCGCCACCGCCGCCGATCGACCTGAAGTTCTATGGCTACTCGTCCGCGAACGGCGGCAAGCGCGAGATCTTCCTGCTGCACGGGGACGATATCTTCCTGGCGCACGAGGGCGACGTGGTCGACCGGCGCTATCGAGTGGTGTCGATTCGGCCGTTCAATGTGGAGATCGAGGACATCCCGTACCACAACACGCAGAGCGTTCCGCTGACGCAGAACTAGTCACCCATGCTGTTCCCTGTTTCCAAGCCGCGCACCGCATCGGCCGTCTCACCTGGTGAGGAGGGCTACCTGCTCCTGACCGTGCTGGTCATGGTGTTCCTCGTCCTGATCGCACTGTCAGTCGCTGCGCCGCGCGTCGCCAAGCAGATCCAGCGCGATAAAGAACTTGAGACCGTGCAGCGCGGGATGCAGTACCGGCGCGCCATCCAGCTCTATTACAAAAAATTCGGCAACTATCCGACCGATATCAAGCAGCTTGAGAGCACAAACCAGGTTCGCTATCTGCGCAAGCGCTACACCGACCCGATGACGGGCAAGGACGACTGGCGCATCATCCATGTGGGCGAGGCGAAGGTGAAGCCGCTCGGCTTCTTCGGCCAGCCGCTGCAGACCGGACTGAGTTCGCAGTCGACCGGCCCCGGCATCGGTTCAGGGACAACGCCCGGCGGCACGAGTACGGGTGGGACGGACACAACCAGTAATAGTGGCAGTAGCACGTTGGGAAGCGGCGGCCTGCAGAATAGCGGCAGCGGTTCGTCGAGTGGACCGGGCTTCGGCAACTCGAACAGCGGTTCGGGATTCGGATCGTCCGGCAGCAGCTTTGGGCCGTCGAGCGGCACCAGCGGGCTCGGTAGTGCGAGCAGCACATTGGGGTCCGGCAGTAACGGCAACGGCCTGGGAAACAGCAGCAATGGTCCGGGCACGAGCGCCTTCGGCAGCGGCAATGCCAAGTTCGGCGGCGGACCGATCGTCGGCATTGGCGTGCCGGTCGATAAATCGTCACTCATCGAGTATCACAAACAGAAGAAGTACTCGCTGTGGGAGTTTGTCTACGACCCGGCGCAGGACGCGATGGCAACGGGCGGTGGTCCCCTGAACGGCGGCAACGTGAATGGCACGGGCAGTAACGGCGGCTTCGGGGGAGGCAGCAGTGGATCCCAGCCGAGCACCGGCTTCGGATCGCAGTCCGGCTCCGGAAACGGCTTCGGGTCGCAGTCAGGATCAGGAAGCGGCTTCGGGTCCAACTCTGGCGGTGGTTTCGGGAGTGGAACAGGCTCGGGAAGTGGTTCCAGCAGCGGCAGCGGGAACGGTGGTTCAAGCAGCGGCAATGGCGGTTCGAGTCCGCAACCGCCCCAGTAACCGGTCGAGATCAGCTTTCCGGCGCGGGTTGCAGCAGGCCCAGTTCGCGATATATCGGCCGCATGGCATCCCGCACTTCACCAATGCTGCGAGAGAACCACAGGGCACCCAACACGCAGCAGCTTCCGGTAAGAACCAGCGCCCACGACGCGCTCATGACGTGCGCAAGGCCGCCGGCGAGCAGGCTGCCGAAGGGCGCCATGCCGACAAACGCAATCGTGTAATAACTCATCACGCGGCCGCGCTTATCGGCCGGCGCCAGTGTCTGGATGATGGTGTTGGTGGCTGCCATGCCCTGCATCATGCCAAAGCCCACGGCGAGCATCAGCAAGAGTGAGAGCCACAGCACATGCGAGAGGCCGAACGCGACCAGGCTGATGCCAAACAGCGCGGCCGATAAGGGCACCATGCGCAGCAGTCCCTTGACCGTGCGGCGCAGCGCCAGCATCACGGCCGAGACCAGCGCGCCTACGCCGGCTGCACCCATCAGGAAGCCAAGCGTGTGCGGTCCGCCGTGCAACACCTGCGATGCGAAGATCGGCATCAGCACGGTGTAGGGAATGCCCATCAGGCTGACCACAGCAAACAGGAGCAACAGATTGCGGATGGGCAGAAAGCGAGTGACGTACTGCCAGCCTTCGCTGAGCTGCGCGACCATGCTTTCCTTAGCCGGAAGCTCAAGCAGCGGCGGCAATTGCATCAGCAGCAGTGACAGAATCACGGCCAGGTAGCTGACCCCATCGATCAGAAAGCACCAGCCCTCGCCCTTCCAGGAGATGATGAGCCCCGCGATGGATGGGCCGATCAGCCTCGCCATATTGACGATGGACGAGTTGAGCGCGATGGCATTGCCCAGCACCCGCTTGTCCTCGACCATCTCCACCATGAAGGACTGGCGAGTCGGCATATCGAAGGCGTTGATCAGCCCCTGGAAGATGCTGAGCAGCAGGATGTCCAACATGCTGACGCGATGCGTGAGGGTGAGCGCCGCAAGCATCAGTGACTGGACAGCAGCAAGCGCCTGCGTCCAAACGAGCACGCTGCGCTTGTTGAGGCGATCCACCCAGACACCGGCGAAGGGCGCAAGCAGAAAGGTCGGGATCTGGCCGGTGAAGCCGACGATGCCCAAGAGCCACGCCGATCCGGTCAGCCGGTAGACGAGCCAGCTGGTCGCGATCCGCGTCATCCATGTGCCGATAAGTGAGACGCTCTGGCCCATGAAGAACAGGCGAAAATTCGGTGCACGCAGTGCGCTCCACGCGTGCGAGAAGCCCGCTGAACGCGGTCCGCGTGCCGTTTCCGTGGCTGCAAGTTGGCTGTCGGGCGGAGCGGCGGCCAGCATAGGGTCCTGCACGGGCGCGATCGCGTCCTCTGCAGCGGATTGGTGCGGCGCACCTGGATTGTCGATCCCGTGGGAAGTGTCTGGCATGGCCGGAGTCATTCGTTTTGATGCCTCGACAGAGAGCGCGGCTTCAGTCTCTGCCGGCCCTTGCCGCTCTGCTTTCGCTTCGGTTCAATAAAGGAGTCATGCTTCCCTTCTCGCTGGTGTACCGCGATGGCTTCTATCTGCCGTTTGGCAAGGCGCACGTCTTTCCCGGCGTGAAGTACAAATTGATTCGTGAGCGGCTACTCGAGACGCACGCGGCGAGTGAGTCGGACTTCGTGGCGGCAAAGCCCATCGAACTCGAAGATGTTGTCCGCGTGCATGACGCGGGCTTCGTGGACCGGCTGGTAAACGGCACGCTCGCAGCCCAGGAGATTCGGCGCATGGAGCTGCCGTACTCGAAGGCACTGGTCGAGTCGACGCTGCTCGGCTGTGGCGGTACGCTCGAGGCGGCGCGGCTGGCGCTGCGCGACGGTGTTGCTGCATCCATCGGCGGCGGCTTTCATCATGCCCATGCGGACCACGGCGAGGGCTTCTGCATGCTCAATGACGTAGCAATTGCGATCGCACGGCTGTTGCACGACGGTAGTGTGCAGCGCGCCATGGTGATCGATCTCGATGTGCATGACGGCAACGGCACAGCCGCAATTTTTCCACCAGAGGGGGCACGCGCTCCAGCGTATCGCCTGGGCGCAGTCAGCGGCCCGATGCAGCCAAGCGCGAACGGTGTCTTCACCGTCTCGCTGCATCAGCAGAACAACTACCCGGCGCTGAAGCCGCCGTCGTCGATCGATGTGCCGCTCGAGGATGGGACCGATGACGCTGCGTACCTGGAGGCACTCGAAGCAGCGCTGCACGCGGCGTTCACTCACTTTTCGCCGCAGATTGTCGCGTTCGTTGCGGGCTCGGATCCGTACATGGATGACAAGCTGGGCGGCTTGGCGCTCACGCTCGATGGGCTGAAGGAGCGCGACCGCATGGTCTTTCGCGCGGCGCAGTCAGGGGGCGTGCCGGTGTTCTCAGTGTTCGCTGGTGGCTATGCCAATCGGCTGGAGGACACGGTGACCATTCACACAAACACGGTGCTCGCCGCGGCCGAGGTGTTCAGCTTTCACGGCGCTACCAGTTGTTAAGGCGCTAGCGCGAGGCGATCGTCTTTTCGATAGCGGATGCAGCGAGCGGCGCCATCAGCCGATAGCCAGCCGCGTTGGGGTGCAGTCCGTCCTCACTCAACTCGCGCTTCAGCAGCCCGCTGCCATCGACCATGGCGCTGAAGTAATCGAGGTAGTAGCAGTTCGTCGATGCGCAGTACGCCTTGATCCACTGGTTGAGCCGCAGGATCTGCGCGGGTGGCCGATCCGCGAAGAAGCGCAGCGAGGCGGGTGTGTAGTTGTTGACGGGCATCACGGAGGCGAACACCAGCGCCACGTTATGCGCGCGCGCCAGCTCCGCCATCGAGGTCAGATTGCCTTCGATCTCCGGGATCGAGATGGGGCCGGTGTTGCCTGCAATGTCGTTTGTTCCAGCCAGGATGACCACTACATCCGGGTGCAGGTCAATGACGTCCTGACGAAAACGCAACAGCAACTGCGACGTGGTTTGCCCGCTGATCCCGCGGTTGAGATAGCCCTTGCCCGGAAACGACTGGGCGATGGGCCAGTGGTCGGTGATGGAATCGCCGTAGAAGATGACGCGGTGCTCGCCAGGTGCGGGCGCCATCAGCTCGGCGTTGGCTGTGCGGTAACGGTGCAGGTCGGCGAAGTCGCGTGCCCATTCGGCCATTTGTGATCGCTGGTAATCGTTTAGAGGAGCAGGCTGCTCAGCCTGCGGAGCGGCCTCTGCTCCGGGCCGCTGTTCGAGTTGTGGAGACTGCTGCGCAAACACGGGGATGGCACAAATAGAGCCGAGTACCAGCCATCGAATCGCGGCACGCACAGGCGCACCCGCACCGCCCAGAAGTCGTCCAGACATGCCTGACACCTTACACTGCCGGGTCCCGACGCGCCTATGGCGGCTGGTAGACTTGAGGTGACCCCTATGTTTGAGAACCTGTCGGACCGACTGCAACGAGCCTTCAAGAACCTGCGCGGCGAAGGCTCCGTCACGGAAGAAAACATTCACGAGGCACTGCGCGAGATTCGCGTCGCCCTGCTCGAAGCCGACGTGAACCTCTCGGTCGTCAAAGAGATGATCGAGCACGTTCGCGAGAAGGCGATGGGCTCCGAGGTGATGACCGCGCTCTCGCCCACCGAGCAGGTGATCAAGATCGTGCGCGATGAGCTGGTCGCCATTCTTGGCCACGACACGGCGCGCTTCAACTTCGCGTCCCGCCCCCCGACGGTGATCCTGATGGCCGGGCTGCAGGGCTCGGGTAAGACGACAACCTCGGGCAAGCTCGCTGCATGGCTGCAGAAGGGCGGCCATCGCCCGATGCTGGTCTCGGTGGACGTGTATCGTCCGGCAGCGCGCGAGCAGTTGAAGATCGTGGCGCAATCGATTAAGGCGAATATCTATGAGGGCGATCTAAGGGGCGAGCCTGCGGGCACGCCGCTGGTCGAGCGGCTGGCACGCGAAGCGCGCCGTGAGGCAGCGAACTACGGCTGTGACGTTCTCATCGTGGACACTGCCGGCCGCCTGCACATTGACGAAGACCTGATGAACGAGATGCGCTCGCTGAAGGCGCTGCTCACGCCGCAGGAGATCCTGTTCGTTGCCGACGCGATGACCGGTCAGGACGCCGTGCGCTCGGCCGAGAGCTTTCATAAGCAGCTCGCGCTGACCGGCACCGTGCTCACCAAGATGGACGGCGATGCACGGGGTGGCGCTGCCCTCTCCATTCGCCACATCACGGGCCAGCCAGTGAAGTTCATCGGCACGGGCGAGAAGCCGGATGCGTTCGAGCCATTCCACCCGGATCGCATTGTGAGCCGCATCCTCGGCATGGGCGACATTATGACGCTCATCGAGAAGGCGGAGGCCACGCTTGATCGCAAGAAGTCGGAGGACTTCGCGCGCAAGGCGCTCTCCGGCGACGGCTTCACGCTCGAAGACTTTCGCGATCAGTTGCGGCAGATCAAGAAGCTCGGCTCCATGCAGAGCATCATGAAGATGCTGCCCTCTGTCGGGCCGTTCCAGGGCCTCCAGCAAATGGCCGGCCAGGTGGATGAAAAGCAGTTCTCGCGCGTGGAAGCGATCATCAATTCAATGACCGCGCAGGAGCGCCAAAACCACGAGATGATCTCAGGTTCCCGTCGCAAGCGCATCGCTGGCGGCTCCGGCACGAGCGTGCAGGAGGTCAACCAATTGCTGCGGCAGTACGCGCAGATGCGCAAGATGTTCAAGAGCGCGGGCAAGCCGGGCATGCAGCGCAAGCTGATGGGTTCCCTCGGCGCGATGCGCGGCATGGGTGGCGGTCTCGGCCGCTAGATCTTCCACAACGATAGTTCCCTATGACGCTGCAGGACAGGCTGGACCAGATCACCGAACGAACGCGCGACCTGGTCCAGCCGGAGCGGCTCGAACTGAACGAGCGTGCCGTTGCCGAACTATTCGCAACCGGTATTGAAGACCGGCTGCTGAAGCCAGGTGCGGTCGCCCCCACGTTTGCGCTGCCCGATGTGGATGGTCGGCTGGTGCGCTCGGCCGATCTGCTCGCGCTGGGGCCGCTGGTGGTCTCGTTCTTCCGCGGGCGCTGGTGCCCGTATTGTGTGACTGAGCTCGAAACTTGGCGCGATCTGTTCCCGGCGCTGCGCGAGCGCGGCGCGCTGTTGGTTGCGCTCTCACCACAGACGGCCCGCCAGAACGGGTTCGCGACGGACCAGCACGGGCTTCACTTCCCGCTGCTACGCGACGAGCGAGCCCAGGTTGCGGAGGCGTTCGGAGCGATCTACTCCGTTCCCGAACCGATGCAGGCGTACTACCGGTCCATTCTGGTGAATATCCCGTTCATAAACGCCGAAACGAGCTGGCGTCTGCCCCTTGCTGCGACGTTTCTGATCGGTCAGGACGGTGTGATCCGGTGGTCCCAAGGGTACGCCGATTTCCGCGTGCGGCCGGACCCGGAAGAGCTGCTCAACCTGCTCAAAGAATGAGACTTACCTGAGGAAACGAGCATCCGCGCTCGCTTGACGGCAGCACCCTCGCTTGTTACTATCATGTTGCGGGGTGGAGCAGCCCGGTAGCTCGTTGGGCTCATAACCCAAAGGTCGTAGGTTCAAATCCTACCCCCGCAACCAATTAGCAAATTCCGACCCCAAGGAATCGGAGTTAAGAGGCCATCGTTCCAGCGATGGCCTTCTGCTTTTGTCCTGAGAGAACCATTTGCACGACCTTCGCATGAGCCTCTCTCTTCCCTTCCATATAGGCATTTCCGTAGACGTTCATCGTGGTTGAGACCTGTGCGTGTCGCATGAGCTTCTGCTGCACACCGATGGGTGCTCCTGAAGCTTGATATGGGCTTTCGTCTTCCCTGCCATCGGCGCCGTCACCCTCTGTTTCTTGCCTTTGACACGGTGAGTAGGCTTCAGCCCTTTCAACCAGTCCTGCACAAGCAGAGGCTTCATCTCCTCCAGAAAGACATCTGCCCATGTCGGACGGATGTGCTTCTCGATTACGGAGAGATACGAGAGCGCGGTCGCATATCGCAAGCCATCGCCTAGTGCCTCTCCCGGCGGCTGCGCTTTTATCTCTCGTAGCCTTTCCGTTTCGATGAAGCGATCTATGACAAGGCCAAATGTCGGCTCCTGTTGCTCCGCATACGTCTCATGCCCGTTGATCTTGAGCAAGAGAGGTGCAAGAGCCGCAAGCGCCTTTGCCTTGGTTGGAAACTGCAACGTACTGAGTGTCTTTTGGCGCATCGGCGAACCAGCGACAGAGCTGTCCAGATAACGAAACTCCCAAATATCGGGGCCGTTCTTCCGTGTGACTCTGCGCAAGCTGCCTCTCTGATACCGCTGTCGTGTGTGTCGCATAGGCTCCTATCCGACTTACGCAGCGGGGCTGACTGAGCCTGACTGTACAGAAGAACGAAGCCATACGTCCAGTTCGCTTGCGCGGAACCGCCAGCGTCCCAGGTCATAAGCGGGAAGGCGGCCCTCTCTGGCCCAGCGTTTTAAGGTTTTGAGATGAACTGCTAAGAGCATAGCGGCCTCTTCAGTGCCGAGAAGAGGCTCAAACATGGGTAATGGGTTGGGAACTGAATGAGTGATTCCATTTGCAGACGAGTTAGCTCCAAGGGCAGTAGCCTGTTTCTCAGAGGGAAAAGCCGTCCTACTTGGCCGGGAAACCAACGGCCAGATGGGACGGCACTCTAAATGCAAGGGATGTCAGTGACTTGGTGGAGGGGTTGTACCGGCGCTGATCCACTCGCATGAGATCGGACGCGGCCTTCTGATCCGAGTTCTTGCCAAGAAGCGTGCACTCGGCTTTATCGACATTCGGGTCTACTCCCACGCTGGTGAGACGCTGGGGGATGGTCATCTTGTTCCACGCCGGAGGATCACGCCGCTGCACTGATTCGGCAGCGGTGACGATGACGTGCTCATCATTGCGAACACGGGACGCCTGTGTGGCAGCCAGCTGAGCCTTAAGCTGTACCATCCGATCCTGTGACTCGCCGTACAACCTGCGATACACATTGGCGGCCTAAGTGATAGGCTACACGCCTCTTCTGCGCGGCAGCGGACGATAATTGAAGAAATCATAGCGGACTCCGTTCTGTTCGAACGCCACGTTATCGAGCCATCGCGCAGCAGAGTGAAGCGGAATGCATGATGCCGTCACAATGCACGATATTTACGGGATAAAGACGATTGCTATGGTCAAAGGCACGGACCTCAACATTGGGGCCGCATGGTTCCGCAGCAGCAGACTGCGCATGTCCGCAGTCGGCTGCTGCGAATGCCCGAAGCGAGGACATTGGTAATTGGCTTAACACTCGGCGGTGTTAGGCCGGCAGGCGGATGCTCATTCCACGCGGATGCTCGCCTGCCCCAACACAATCTCATCCCCTTCTCTGAGCGGGATTCCGCGGCTCGTCCCTGGCGGCACAGGAATGATGGCGGCGTCACGGATAACGATCGTTCCGTGGGTGCTTCGATCATCGAAGAGGCGAAACACTGCGTCGTCGAAATCGTAGTCAATGTGAGCGTGGGAGCGTGACACCGTCGCATTGGGTGCTCCGGCGATGTCGTGAAACGCGATGTCATTTCGGCGCACAACCCGTTTCGCTCCATCGAGCACTTCACCGACGCGGCCGAGATAGATGCGCTTTTTCCGCGAACAAAGTTGTTGCGGCTCGGCGCTGCCGGTCAACACGGCCAGCCGCAACTCTGGCACCTCTGGTGCGGTCCGTCCCTCCTGCAGGTTTTCGTAGATTACTTCGAACCCGCGCCGCGAGGACTCCGCCAAACGCCGTGGCAGCTCCACCTCCAACACCAGTTCAACCGGAAGCTCAATGCCCTCTTCTTCAAGGCGAGAACGGATGTCTCGCAGCATCGCGTCCCCTTCGATGAACGCGAGTTCGTAAGCACGCGGCTGTCCCTCATCCCCGATTTCGATTTGGAGTCGCAATTTCGTGTAGGGGAATACCCGCCTGCCGCCAGGCAGCACTGCGCTGTGAGCGGCGACGTCGTCGAGTACTGCCCGATGAATTTCGACTATTTCTCGCGTTTGCCCTGGGGAGGATGGCCGCAGCATTCCGCGCAGCCGCTCATCGATACGTCGTTCAAGCTCGTGCAAACGGCTCATGGAGCTCCTTGGAAATAGCCGAGTGATCTGGCCGACTTCATCAACTCGGCTGCCAGCGGAGCAGCCGCGGTGCCACCATACTGTCCGTTCTCTATCAGCACGGCAAAGGCGATCGGGTGTTGGAAGCCGTACGGCGCAAACCCGATGAACCACGCGTGAGATTGCGCATGTTCCAACTCGGCAGTCCCTGTTTTACCTGCCATGGGCAGATCAGGCATGTTCACGCTCCGACCAGTTCCCGACACAACGACACTGCGCATGTACTCACCAATAAGCGAAGACATGCCGGGCTGAAGAATTGCTCCGGAGGCATTCTGTCTGGCGTTAGCTGCACCCGCGATCCACCGGCCCTGGGGCATCACGCCCTGATGTGCAATCGTGGCTGCTACGCGTGCCATCTGGAATGGGCTCGCCACTACCTGACCTTGGCCGTAAGATGTCTGCGGCATCTCTGCGCGGAGTGTCTTCACATTCGATGGAGACGCTACCGAGAT
The DNA here is from genome assembly GCF_051025295.1 of Candidatus Dedyshia acidiphila. Classification (NCBI taxonomy): domain Bacteria; kingdom Pseudomonadati; phylum Acidobacteriota; class Terriglobia; order Terriglobales; family Acidobacteriaceae; genus Candidatus Dedyshia; species Candidatus Dedyshia acidiphila. The sequence continues at coordinate 45,697 of NZ_JBMGJV010000014.1, forward strand.
GCCGAGACGCGTTGCAGTGTCCAGCAGTGCTTCGGCACCAACTTTGTAAGTGCCCAGCTGTGCGAAATATGCATTGCAGGAGACTGCTAACGCCGTGCCCATCGAAATATTGCCGTGCGGAGCCGTGTCCCTGATGTCATCGTGAATGGGTCGGCGCCAGCCTTCGACGAAGTTGCCGGTACGGTCGTCAGGCAGGCGCTTGCATTCATACCTCTGCTGCGCATTCTGCGGATCCTTGCGAAGAGCAGCCATCGCGGTGACGATCTTGAAAGAGGAGCCGGGCGGATAGAGGCCGTAACGTGCGCGGTCGAGCAGGGCGTCGTCGTCCTCGTGCGACGATGCCGCCGGCGCAGTCTGTGCTGGCGCCGGATAGCTCACGGAGGCGAGCAGGTCTCCGCTCTCCGGATCGAGCAAGACAACTGCCCCCTTCTTGCGTCCCAGGGTCCGAAGTTGCTGTTGCAGCAGTTCTGCTGTGCGCATTTGAAGCCGTGCGTCGATGGTCATGTGCAGACTGCGATCGCGTTCTCGAAACGACTGCACATACGCGTTGTCCGGCTGCCAGCGGTGCCGAAGCAGCGGCACCAGTTCGCGAAGATCGTAGCGCAGGATGTGCTGCGATGTACGAGTTTGCGGGTCGAACAGCTCGACCACGCTGGGTCGGTCGTCGTAGCCCTGCAGGGTGACCGTGGCGTCGCGCTCGGCGTAGGAAGTATTTCGTGCAGACCAGTTGACGCGTGTCCGCACATCACCCAGGAGATGGAATGTTGCCGCTCCCAATGGATAGTAGCGAGTCTCTCCGGATGGAGGCGTCGCGGGCAATGTAACTCCCATGCTTGTATAACTATCCTTGTTGCGTATCGCTTCGTTCCAATCGCTGGTCGCAAGCGGAATGCCATTCCGATCGTAGATGGTCCCGCGTGGAACCGAGTGCGCGATGGAGAGCAGACGAGGGTTGTACTCGAACCTGCGCTGTCCATCTGCCTGTTGCGCCAGAGCGCCAGTCCCGGCAAATGCATCCGCATGAACCAGCTGAATGTAGGCCGCCTTCAGCATCAGGCAGGCGGCAATCAATCCAAGCCCATAGGATAGCCTTCGCAGGCTGGCTCGAAACTGCTGAGCCGCTTGCGGCATGGAAGCAGCTTCCCTTCCAAGGGATAAGAGAATCCCGATGATTGCAAAGTTTGTGATCAGTCCCGTTCTGCCGTAGCTAAGAAAGGGCATCACCACACCCGACAACGGAATTAGTCCAAGCACTCCGCCTGCGATCAATGACACCTGCAATGCGAAGGCAAGCGTAAGTCCGAGTGCGAGAAAGAGGTGATAGTCGGATGGGGCACGGAGCGCCACACGCAGGCCGAACCACACCAGCGTGGTGTAGAGGACAAGCACGACCAACACACCGACAAATCCCCACTCCTCGCCGAGTACCGCGAGGATCAGGTCTGTGTGGGCGGCGGGCATCCATTGCGGATCGCCCAGTCCCAAGCCAGCGCCGAGAGCGCCTCCGCTGGAGAACCCCCAGAGCGCATGCGCGAGCTGCTCACCACCGCGAACAGCGTTGTCCCACGGTGAAAGCCACATGGAAACGCGTCCAGCGACGTTCTTGGGAATGCCGAGAAAGTAGCCAGAAGCAAACCCTGCAAGAATCACGCCTATCCCGAGTGAGGCAAGCAGATAGCGATCGCGAGCCACAGCGTACATCGCAAGAAACACCGCCGCGATCAGCAGTGCCGGTCCAAGGTCTTTCTGCAGAAAGAAGAAGGTCAGCGAGAAGGCGACCCCGACCAAAACGGGGAGGGCGTACTCCAGCCTGGGTATCTCTACCCAGTGCGAGACTCTCTCCAGCTTGCTGCGGTTCTCCTTCAGCGTACGAAGAAGCTGCCAGCGGTCCGCAAAGTAGCCGGCCAGAAAGAAGACGATCAGAACGCGGATGATTTCCGCGGGCTGGAATCCGAGCAGGTTCACTTTCGCATCGCTGCCAGCCGGTCCGGACCCAAAGAGGATGAGTGCTGCGGAGAGAACAAAACTTCCCAGCAGAAACACATAGCTCAAGCCGCCAGCGATGCGCCGGTAATTCAGAGCGCTGGCGAGACCGAGGAAGAGGCATCCGCCGATGGCGCCCTGGGCGAAGTTGGTGAACGCCAGAGTGTCGCGCAGTGGGTCCCGCAACGTGAGCATCAACGTCAGACCGATGCCGCTGAGCAGCATCAGAGCGGGCAGCACGTACTGCGCGCATTTCAATCCGCGGATCGACCAGAACAGGTGCACTCCGGCGAACGAGCAGAAGAAGAGGGCTGACCACAGGATCAAGTGGTGAAGGAACTGCGATCGACCTCGGACCACCAACAGCGGCTTCAGCTGTGCGACCTCCGCAGGGCTGAGCAGTGGGATCGAATCAGCCTTACTTCCCTTCGCTTGCTGTTGTTGCGCGCGCTCCTGCAGATGCGTCAGACCGCGTGTCTGCATCACCTCGCGGATGTTTACGCGGATGCGGCCGATCTCTCCTACATGCGAAAAGGAACTGGGGGCGGTGCGAGTTTGCTCGAAAATTTTCCCGGCTACATACTTGCGCTCAGGGGTGGAGACAATCGACTGCAGAAATGGAAGCAGTTGCTCTCTCCTGTCTAACGCAGAGAGGTTCAAAGGGCTCGCGTTTTGAGCGCTGATGCGAGCCAGTCTCGCAGTCGCTGTAAGGGCGATGGCTGCAAGGATGAGAAGAGAGGCCAGCAGCAGAAGTACGCGTTCGAGCGATCTGGAATGACCGCCGGCGGATACCCCGGAGTTCTGCGCGCGCTCGAAAGCCGTGCTGCGTGTTACAGCCATTCTTGTTCGTGTCCTATCTAGCGGATGAGATGCGCTTCATCATTTCACTCACCTCTTGCAGCTTTGCGGCGGCTGCGTCACTCGGCAGGATGCGCTCGTACAAGCGCCGCGCGCGTGCCAAATCAGGCGCAGCCAGCCGATAGTAATGGTCCGCTTGCGTCCTTGCGGCGGCCTGATCACCAGTCGCAATAGTGTGCTTGGCACGTTCCAGATAACCATCCGCCAGTTCCGTTGTCTCCCGCTTCCCTGCCCCATGATTCAGATGGCTGGCCTGCCGTATTGCTGCTTCGCCTCGTGGCAGGTCATGCAAAGCGTAGATGTAAAGAGGAGCCATGCCGAGCCAGGGATCAGGTGACTTCTTCATCGAATCTGCTGCGGCCTGAAAGTCTTGCCGTGCATCCTCGAGCAGTCTTGGATCCTGTTCTGCTGTGCCCCGCAATCGGGCGAGGTGGCCATCGACCAGCGACAGCTTGCCATGCAGTGTCTTGTCATTGGGAGAGAGCTCGAGGGCGCGCGAGATGTCGCTGCGAGCGCGGCTCCATTCGGCTTCCGTCACCGGGCCGCCATTTGCGACTCGATATCTGAGGATCGTGTGGTCAGCGTCCGCTACGAGGTGCTTCTGCAATTCAGCCCTGGCGGCCCAAAGGCTGATGGGGAGATGGGATCGCGAGGACAGTGATTGATATTGGCTCCACGCCGCATCCAGATTCTGTTGCTTCTCGCTCGAGAGGTCACGCGCCAGCTGGTGCGCGCTGCCCCAGACCCAATATTCGTTGAGCGTCAGGTAAACCAGGCTGAACACAACGGCGAGAAAAACCGCAGCAACGGTCCGCAGGAACTTGCGCAGGCCGCCCGCGCGTTTTCGGACCACTGGCTGGACAGAAACCTGCGCCCAACGGGGTTGCGCCGTTTGTCGCGTTGCTTCGGGCCCCGCAGCCACCGCTCGGGGCTTTGCCTCAGGGTGCTCCGTGCGCCTGGTTGCCTCGTCTCCGAGCGGCACCCTAACGGTGGCATCGGTATCCCGGCTCCAGATCTCATGGGTCGCGGGAGCGAGCGATCCTCCAGTGCGAAAGGCTTGCAGATCGGTAGCAAATGCCGCCGCAGTATCGTAGCGGGCTTTCGGATCAGGATGAAGTGATCGCGCCACGATCTTGCGCAGGTGTTCGGGCCACTCATGAGGGAGACGCGGCACATCGTGGTGGTTGCGAATCTGCTGTTCGAGCTTGGTCCCATTCTCTGCTTGGAAGTAGGGACTGACGGCCAGCATCTCGTATAGCACCGCACCAACAGCCCAGAGATCTGAGCGGACATCCACCTCGCCCGTCAGGAGCCGCTCCGGTGAGGAGTACTGGACACTGCCGAACACATTCTGCGTAAAGCTCCGCGTAAGCGAAAGAGCCTTGGCGATGCCGAAGTCGAGCACCTTCACGCGACCTTCTGGAGTCAGCCGGATGTTGCGCGGCTTCAGATCGCCATGAACCACTCCTCGTATCGATCGGCCTTCGAGTGTCGTCGTGAACGCGTGAGCGTGATCCAGCACTTCCAGCACGTCCTGGGTGATGCGCGCTGCCACCATCGGATCCATCGCGCGCCCGGCGTACACCTCCGAGAGGTCGCGACCCTCGACATACTCCATCACGATGTAGAAGTACCGGGGCATTTCGCCGAACTCGAAGACCGCAGTCACGCGTTCGTCGAACGCGCAGAGCTGGCTTTGCAACTCCGCTCCTAGCCGCTCTGCATTCACGATCTGAACGCTTTCTGCGTCGGTCCCAAGGTCGATCAGCTTCAGCGCTACTCGCCGCGGACGGTTTGGATCGTCTGCCTCGAAGACCCGTCCCATCCCGCCGGCTGGCAGTTTACGTAAGAGCGTGAAGCGACCAACTGTCTCTGGGCTCATGGCCCGACCACCTTCAGCTGCTGGCGGCTCTCCGGCAGCTCCGGAGCGACAGCGTTGTCCGTCATCAGGCTGCCTGGGTGAAAGGACAGAGGCGCCCATATTTGCTCCGCTCCGCTCTGATCGATGACATTGGCGTACAGAGACGGAACAGCCTCTTGGGTGATCAGTATGCCGGGCAGCATTCGTTGACCATGCCCGTTGTGCCGGATCAGATTGTGCTCAATCAGTGGACGTGCAGTTCCTTCCAGAACGACCCCTGGCCCGGAATTATCCGCAATTTCGCAAGCCTGGATGACGCTCTTCCCACTGCCGCTGATCTTCACCCCCGCCTCCTCCATCCGACTGACCCGAACGTTTGTGACCTGAAGGTCGGAGTCATCGATGAGAATTCCAATTCGTCCAGGACCGGTGAGATCAAAGCCGTCCAGGCGTGCGCCGCGCACGTGGTCGCCAACCACCGCGACATCATCAACCTGAATTCTGGCAGCGTGCGGGACAGTGCTCAGCACCGCAACTCCGCTTCGCAGATGAATGGCTTCGTGATAATCGCCGGGGTCCACGTCTATGGTGTCTCCTGCTCGCGCCTGCTCCAGCGCAACTGCGATCGTCGGCACTCCCGCCGCTCCCACCTTCCAGCTTCTTGGGGTCCTGACGATCCCGAAGCGAATTCTCGGCAAGGTGATGCCCGGCTCCCAGTACGGTCGCGCGGCAAGAAAGCATAATGCGGCTGTGAACACGCCCAGAAGGAACCATGTCCACCTCCGCGTACTCGCTCGATGGGAGTGCGCGACGTTGCTGGAAGAGGGAGTGCAGTATTCCGGCGTCTCGACCAGGACCACCGTGACGTTGTCCTTACCTCCTGCATCGTTTGCGGCCTGCGCCAGGGCGCGCACGGCCGTGTCCGGCTCACCCGCATGCTGCTCAACGAGCGATTGAATCTCCGCAGCATTGACCTGATCGGTCAGGCCGTCGCTGCACAGCAGCAGCGCCGAAGCGGCCGGAAGCGGAAAGGAATGGACATCCACAAAGCCCGCGTCGTCCGGGGTATGTGCAGCGCTCCCAAGGTCGCGGTATACCTCGTTCCTGCGCGGATGCCGCATGGCCGCATCTTCGCTGATGCTCCCGGCATCCTCCAGTTCTCCTACGGGTGAGTGATCCAGCGTCACCTTCTTCATGGCTCCCAGCGTCAGCAGGTACAGCCGCGAGTCCCCGACGTGCCCCACCGTGACCTCGTCATCTTCGACGAGGGCGAGTGTGGCCACGCATGACATGCCCCTCGATTCGTGATCGCGAGCGGCCTCCTCGAAGATGGCTGTGCTTGCCAGCGCGAAGGCCTCCTGGATACGTCTTTCGCGCGCGCCAGTACGCCGGGCCAGCCGTGCGGAGATGATGTCTACCGCAATCTCTGCTGCGCGCTCACCGGCGGCATGACCGCCAATGCCATCCACTACCAGGAAGACGCCCGAATCGGCATCGACGTAAAAACGGTCTTCGTTATCGCTCCGCTTCAAGCCGACATCAGAGTAGGCCGCCGTTCGCAGTTGTGAGGTTGCCTGCATCGTCTATTCGCTTCGGCGGAGATGAACCCAGACCAGCAAGAGGACCATGGCGAGGAGGGCCAGGAGAAATGGAATGCGCAACCAGAACAGAGTGGAGGTCATGCTGAGGGCTCGACTTCGAAGTCAATCGAGAACACACCGGCGAGAACGATCTTTGCCGGAGAGGGGAGGAGCACTTCGCCTTGGCGATCCACCATGCCACGGCCACTGGGAAGAGAACTTCCGTTGACGACTGTTCCGAACTGGCTTAGGTCCTTGATGAAGAAGCTGCCGGTCTTGCTGTCCCGCCGAATACGGCAGTGCTCGCGGGAGACATCCGACTGCGCTTCGATCTTCAGGTCCACCCATACAGCCTTTCCGCCACGGCCGATCACGATTTCTTCGCTGTCCATGACGAACGTCTTGTCTTTGCCGCCGTCGCGAAAGCGCAGTCTTGCAAAGATAGCGTCGCGGTCCCGCTGAACGCTCTGAACCACCCGTTCCGTGGCATTTCCAGTAGCGTGGCGCGTCACGAAGGTTGTCATGGCTCCTGCGCCATAGTCCTTCGGATTCGAAGTACCCAACTCCGAGTAAATTTCGATCTCGCCCGGACGAAGTCGTTCTTCGAGGTCCGCGTGGAACTGGATCGTCCAATTCTTCTCGAGGGTCTTGTATTCCCGTTGCTCAGCGCCTGCCAAGCCGAACCGCCTCGCGAAGCGCTGCGGCGGGGTGCGACGCTTGTTTAGCTCGGCGAGGTGCTCGCTCAGTGCACGGGCCGCTTCTTGCTGCACGAGCTCAGCAACGGGCTGGATGACACCAGCATCGCGTGGATGTAAGTAGACGTTGAAGATGCAGGGCACAAGGATGGTGTAGTGAACGTTGAAGAATCCTGCTTCGGCGTTCCGTATCAACTCAGAGATGATCTCGTCAGCCGCAAGCTGACCCGCAGCGCCGTCCTTCATCACCCTAACCTCGAGGCCATGTCCTCAGGCATCTGATGTCTTTCTGAGCCCTCGCGCCGCCCAATGAAGGCTCTCCGGGCCGTTCTGCCCCCAGTTTTGGGGTCCGCTGCGAGATGATCGCGCATCGGTCGGGTGCTTGCAGCCGGCCGCAACAGCGCAATTCCTGTATCGGATCGATGGAAGCGCAGTGGTCAGCGGCGGGGTCTTAACAATGGGCAGGCATGGACAACGGCTTGTTGTGGCTGAACTGATCTGGCGGATGGGAGCGCATTCGCAGCTTTGCGTGGGAAGGTCACAACCTCGGACCGATCACTAATTGACCAGAACTCCTTGTGAGCATGAGTTTACGCTTCGGGATGCCCAGCGTAGGGCCGTGATTGCCCACCCTACTATGCAAACTTCTGCACAGTGCCACATCCAGGGGTTAAGGAAGGAGAGCGGAGCACCCGCCTAACCCATTTACTTTCATGACATTCTTCCGTTACCAGCCCCTACAACCTTTATGGTACGCGGGTTGCCTATAAAGGGTCAGAGATCAACGTGAACAGATGTGTAGCTCACTCTGTGCCGGTACTTAGCTTCGCCGGTGTCCTAACTGTGAGCCGTCAAGACACTTGACTTACAGGGGGCATCGTGAAAATCCGCAATCTTATTTTGGCTTTCGCAGTCACGGCGATCACCGCTGGGGCGGCTCACGCAGACACCATCCAGGGAAGTTCCACATTCAGTTCCAACATTGGTGGCGTGTCAAATACGTACAACACCAGTGGCGGTAGCTTCGACTTAACGAACGTTACGGTCGGCGTGCCGGTGACGATCACTAACTACTTGGACATTTTTTCAAATGGCAACGGGACCGCTAATCTCACTGTCGATTTCACCATTACCGATCCCGGAACTGGAACCGGAAACGTTGGTGGTAAGGATGTGTTTGCTCTTCAGGGTCAATCGAACACAACTCAAGGATCGATCACTTGGACTAACCTCTCAAGCCTGCAACTTAGCAATGGTCAGTTTCTGAGTATCAGCCTGTCGCCGGTTAAGAATAGCAACTTGTCAAACGGAGCGTACGTGGATGCCACGTTTACTCTCACAGGCACCCCGACAAGCCTGAGTGCTGTTCCGGAGCCGTCCACCCTTGCTCTGCTCGGGTCTGGTCTGCTTGGAATCGCATTTGTGGGCCGCCGCAAATTGCGCGGCGGCATGCAGCAGCCTGCAACGCTAGCTTAAGCCGTTCTCCAAGCCAACGACAAAAGGCCCACTCTCATAGAGTGGGCCTTTGCCGTGCCTGAGATGTCCAGAGCACACACATTCTGCTCTTCAGAAGCTGTCGCGCCCCTGCGGAGGGTTGCGGAGGCCTAGCACTTCGAATTGCGTAAGACGATTCTTAGGTACATACACCAGCCGATTGTTGCTGCCCGGATCCGTGGGTATAAGTGTCACGCATGGCGCAAGCAGATGCGCGGCTGTGTTGGCCACGATGCCCTCCATGAGTTCGCCGTCGTCGAACTGGATTCTTACCCATAACCCCTTGCTGACGGGCCTATGAGTGTGGAAGTGCAGTGGATTCCGGAGAGCATTGCCCTCAAGCGTCTTCACCAGGAATATCGCCTTGATGTCTGCGACCGGGAAGTGCTCGACGATATCGGAGCCAAGCTTTAGCGCAATTGGATCAGAGAAGCAATGCGGCGAGCGCATCCGCTCCTCTATCGATGGGATTTCATCGACGTCTGCATAGCCCTTGACGGTGCGGTCGCCATACTGGAGGACGACCTTCTCCCCCTCAGGCAAGCTCCCCTTGTGGGGACGAGCTACTGGGTTGCGGGAATGTAAAGTTATCGAGGCCGCGCACGCTCTCACCTCGTGCCACCAAGGCGTGCGCGATGGACGAGCCGATGAATCCTGCAATTCCAGTGATCAGATACTTTGGCACCAGGCGTGCTCCTATCGAGCTGGGGATATCTCGACTATGCCAAACCATCTTTCGCTTGTCGAGGCTTGCAGACCTTAAGGAGACCCTCATCCCCTCCCGAGACGCCGAAGACCTTTGGGGCGACGTACGATGTGATCGAGGCGGGAAGACTCCAGTTGTCAGTCGAGAGCTCAAGCTGTTTGAGCGGTTTTAGACCCATCCTGCCGGGCCTGGCAAACCTGTTAACCCGAAAGTTGTGACTCGATGCAGTGAGCGCACCCAGCACATCTTCCCTGCCGCCGTTGCTTACATCAAGCTCATGGTCCGGGTGTCCTATCCTCCCGGCGTGGAGGAGTTTGACCGTTCGCCTTTGCATTGGCGATAGAAGGCGACCAGTCAATGCGGCCGGTGCGCTCCCGTTCCTTCATGAACAACGTGCTGATTAGGAACCTAGCAGGCTGGATCCTCAGACGACCCGCGGTGCAGCGCGTGATTGTTGGTCGACGGGCCGACGGGTTGAAGGAGTGATGGTGACTACTGCGCATCGTCTGATGATGGTGCAGCGAAACCGATCGATCTGGTCGACCGAGGCTCGTATCTGCGGTTGCGCTTGCGTCGTTGTGCTTGCATCCCTAGAGGCGAATAGACCGTTCAGGCAACGAACGCATCAAAAATATGATGGCTGAGGATGTTCTACCTCGCAGCATCGATACCGATATCGAGACGCTCCAACGTGACGGTGTCGTCGCGCACAAAGGCGCATTTACGCGCGAGTTCGTCGAAGCAATGCGGGAAGACATGATGACGGCGTTCTGGGAGGCCATCCAGCATCCCGGGAGAGCCGTGAGCCGGGGCCCTCGTCGTTGGTATGTAGAAGTACACCCTCAGGCGATCAGCGGGTTCACGGAAATGGTCACGCACCCGTGGTTCGTTGCAGTATGCGAGCGTGTACTCGGTTCGGAATACAAGATCGTCGAGATTGGGTTCGACACGCCATTCCAGGGTGCGAAGGTGCAGCCCTGGCACCGGGACTTCCCGTCGCCTCCTGAATCGTATATCGACCATCGCATCACCTCGCTCGCGTTCAATCTCACCGGCGTAGATGTCACGGAGGATATGGGCCCCTTTGAGATCGCTCCGGGGACGCAGTGGGATGACGGTCGAGCCTGGAACCACGAGATGTTTCCTGACAGGGAGCTGTGGCCGCGGTTCGAGGAGCGAGGCGTGCGGAAGTTTCCTCACATGGGCGACATGTCGTGCCGGTCGGCGCTGACGGTGCATCGCGGAACGCCCCATGCATCACCCATATCGCGCCCCGTGCTCGTCATTGGTGTCGACGCACCGGGTGCCGGTCATGACAAGCTGCACGATCTGATGGTGACCGAGGACTTCTACTCGAGCCTCCCGGCACAGGTGCGCGAACACCTCATTTGTCGCACCGTTGAGAAACTTGTTCCCGTCACGCAGAAGCATGACATCGAGGGCTTGGTGATGGGCTAATCACTCGCATCCGCGAGTACGTCCGCACCGATTCGGCTCAACATTCGTCCGCACCAGAGAATCACGGTCCGCCACGCCCTGGATACGGCTGCGCGTAAGTAGCTCAGTCGCTGAACAGATTCTTCATTGGAAGCTGGACAACATGGGGACGGTGCGCTCACTCGTGCCCAGCTTCGCAACAGGCTTATCGTCGTCATTTCTGGATGCTGCCGCATGGATGGAAGGACGAGCTGTCTGCCGACCCGGTCGGAGCCGCTCACGCATCCAACCCTCATCTTGTCAAAGATAGATATGGGTCACCAACACCTCTCCCGACGCGATCTCCTGAAGATCGCGGCTGCAGCCGGCGCGTACTCCCTCATCCCGGGCTGCAGCGCGATCAACAAAGCTGTGTCTCAAGGCAGTGGCGGCGCTACTTCGAAGTGCGCCAGCCTTGCGGACGTCGAACACGTCGTCATCCTGATCCAGGAAAACCGTTCCTTCGATCACTACTTCGGAAGCTACAAAGGCGTGCGCGGTTTTTCGGATTCATCGCGTGCCTACAAGCAGCCGTATCCGGCGAACACGGCCGCCTCACCTGCAGGCCTGCTCTATCCGTTTCACCTGGACAGCACCAAATGGAACGCGGCATGCACCCACGACATCGACCATAGCTGGATCGTGCAGCACCAGAGCTGGAACAATGGCGCCAACGACGGCTTTGTGACGTCCCACATCCCCATCAATGCCAATGACGCAGTTCTCACGATGGGTTATTACACCCGCGGCGACCTGCCGTACCTCTACGCTGTCGCCGATGCATTCACGGTCTGCGATAGTTATCACTGCTCAGTCATCGGACCGACCGACCCGAACCGCCTGTACACAATGGCCGCGTCGATTGACCCTGGCGGCACGAACGGCGGTCCATTGCTGCAGACCCTTGTCGGGAACCGCCCTTCCCTCTATGGCAAGTTGACGTATACGACCATGCCCGAGCAGCTTCAAACGCGTGGTATCTCGTGGAAGGTCTACAGCACGCCCGACCAGAGCATCCAGAGCGGCATTGTCTCTGACAATGTCCTCGCATACTTTAAGAACTTCCAGGATTCGTCCACGCAGCTTTACAAGAACGCGTTCGGTCCGCAGTTCCCGACGGATTTCGTCGCCGATGCGACCAGCGGCAACCTGCCGCAAGTCTCATGGATCATTCCGTCGGTCGTCGAATCTGATCACCCACCCTCGCCCTCGCTGCTTGGGGAGCTCACCCTCGCCACCATCATCAACGCTCTGACCTCCAACCCAGCGCAATGGGCGAAGACTGTTCTCCTCGTCACTTACGATGAAAATGGTGGGTTCTTCGACCATGTCGCGCCGCCCACTGCGCCGCCAGGTACGCCCGGCGAATACATCACGGGAACACCTGTACCCGACCCATCCGTGCTCGGCGCAATCAACGGACCGCTTGGCCTCGGCTTCCGAGTGCCGATGCTGATCATCTCTCCCTTCAGCCGAGGCGGCTTCGTCTCATCGGATCTGTTCGACCACACCTCCGTGCTTCGTTTTCTAGAGACCCGCTTCGGCGCGGAGGTGCCAAACCTGACCGCGTGGCGTCGGTCCACAGTCGGCGACATGACATCGGCCTTCAACTTCGCAAAACCGGATACGTCCGTGCCTATACTGCCGGCGCTCAACGCCGCAGATCCCACTCTGATCACCGGCTGCATCGACGCGCTCACCGGCTCGGTCACGTATCCGATCTCTAACCCGCAAACGCTCCCCACACAGGAGGACGGCACTGCAATGCGCCCCACCTCCACCTGCTGAAGCTCCGATGTGTCCTCGCAGATCGGCTTCGAGTTAGCCTAAGCAGATGGGTTGTCAGCCATGGATCTAAACGCAGGCAGGACGCGACTTGAAGACGATTGTTAAGTAGTCAGGGTAGAAGGTGAACCTTATCCTGTAACTCGTGTGAAACTAGTCGACGCTGGAGAGATGAGCTCTGCAAGTCTCAAGGTCGTCAGAACAGCCGTGGTAGTCGATCATCTTCAACGTAAGCCGAATATGAATCACGAACCATCCTTGTGTTAGCGGCACGAGTCCGATGGACTGGCTCAACCGCGCTGTAGAGTGGCCTGGCTTCCACCATGAGGCCCTCTTCGTTCAAGCACATCCCGTTAGAGCCCCCGTCGTCACACTTTCGATGTCGGGCCCGCGGAAGCCTATGAGTGGAGCGAAGCCTGTCGGTGCTGTTCCTCGCTCCACAAATCCTGTGCGTCAGTTTCCAGAGTGCTGCGTCTGTTCCTTTTTCAAGAGATCCTGTAGGCGCTCGACCGATTTCCGAGGTCGTTTTCCGGTGATCAGGAGACTGGTAACAACACCGGTCCACGCGGAGGTGTCGCCCAGCTTGCGCTCGCCCAATGTCTCTCCCATAGCGGCTGCGCGTTCGTATCGATGACCGGTTGCTAATCCAGCTCCTATATACTCGCGATGACATTTTGCAAGTGTGTCTCTTTTCTGCCTTGAGGTGTGCCTTGGGTTCAAGACGTGCTGTTCTCGGTTTCGTTCTCTCTTTCATCGGTTTGCTACCCCTTACAGCACAGAACCCGTCACATTTGAGCAAGCGAATCGTTGAGAGCAAGCTGCCGATTGTGTTCGAGCCAGCTTCGACCGAATCTGCGGCTTCGAGTGTCGTCATTGGGCGTGTCCCGGGCGGAGCCGTGCGATTCCGGTCCGATTCAATCTCGATCGAAGCGGGAGAGACGTTCGGTCCATGGGAGATCAAGTTCAGTGGCGCGACGGGAGGAAACCCGAGACCCGCCGACCTAGAGACGAGCCAGACAAACTATCTGCTGGGCAAGGATTCAGCATCCTGGCGCACGCATGTTCCGAATTACGCCAAGGTCATCTACTCCAATCTCTACCCTGGCGTGGATGCCGTCTTCTATGGCAACGGAAGTCACCTCGAGCACGACTTCATCGTGAAGCCGGGCTCGGATTACCGTCAGATTCGTATGCACTTCAGCGCACCATCTCGGGTCCAAATCGGGAAAGATGGAGTGCTTGCGATCACTCGCGCGGGATCATCACTCCAACTGGCTGCACCTTCCATCTACCAGAACGTGAATGGCGCACGCCAGAAACGGCAAGGTGCCTTCACCATCCTGGCTGACGGCGATGTTTCGTTCGCTGTTGCAGACTACGACCCCCACTTGGATCTGATCATCGATCCTGTACTCGACTTCTCAACCTACTTGTCCCCTTTGGGGTCGGCGGGACTGGCTGTGGCCGCGGACGCAGCCGGGAATACCTACGTCGCTGGATATGGCAGTCTGGGCTACCCGGTCACGGCCGGTTCCTTTGCCGGCTGTGCTTCCTGCACGTCCTCGAACGTCGTCACTTTCGTCAGCAAACTGAGTGCAGACGGTTCGAAGCTGCTCTACTCCACAGTGCTCGGCGGCAACGAGTTCGCCCAGCCAACGGGTATCGCGGTGGACCGGAATGGCGACGCGATCGTCTCTGGCTGGACCGGATCAAATGACTTCCCTACCAAGTCGGGTCAGGCGATCCTGCCGCAGAACAACAACTACGTTGGGTTTCTCGTGTCCCTGTCTCCGGATGGTTCGTCGCTCAACTATGGCACACTGCTCGGACCGAGCCCGACCGCCACCTACGCATTGATGACTTACGCGGCAGCAGTAGCCGTCGACACCTCTGGTAACGCATACGTTACGGGCGAGACAGGAGATGGCTTCTTCATCTCGGCAGGCGCGCTCAATCAAGCTGTCGCCAGTAATAGCAATTACGACGCCTTTGACGTGTTTCTTGCGAAGTTCAGTCCCATCGGAGCGCTGGTCTATAGCGCCGTCCTGGGCACGGCTGATCCGCAGAACGGGGGCGGAGGACCGATCGGCGCCTCCGCTATCGCGGTCGATGCTGTGGGTAACGCCTACGTCGCGGGCCAGGCAGGCACGCTGTGGCCGATCACCAACGGCGCTTACCTGAGTCAAATCGCAGGGCCGATGCCGTACGCAACTCCGTTCGTGATGAAAGTCGCGCCTGATGCAAAGAGCGTTCTCTACTCGACCTATCTAAACTACGCCTACAAGATCGCAGGCCTCTCGGTTCTCCCCGACGGCAACGTCTTCGTCGTGGGCAACGATGCCGGTGACACCTATCCCACGACCGCGGACGCCTTTGAGCCCAACAACGGGAAGAACGGCAGTGCCTTTCTTACTGAACTGAATGCAGCCGGATCGGGTCTGGCCTACTCGACAATGCTCTGCGGTGGACCCGGATTTGTGAATGGGATAGCCCTCGATGCAAAGGGCAATATCTGGCTGGCGGAGCAGATCTCGAACCCAGATTTTCCCCTTGTCTCTCCGCTCCAGGGTACGTTTCCGGTCGGCGCCATCAGTAACCAGCCGGCGTCAGCCCTGATGGAGTTGGACCCTTCGGGCAAAACGGTCGAGTTCTCCACGTTTCTGGGCGGCGCAGCACAGGGTTTCGCCAGCAGCGTTGCCGTGGACCCGAACCTGCGCGTCCACGTGACGGGTGCTGCCAGCTATGGCATGTACACGACGACCGGCGTCTACGCCGGCTCCGTCCCAGTCCCGGGGCCCGGCTATGCCGGATCGTTTTACCCCTACGCCGATGTCATCGATCCGACACTTCCTTCGGCTGCCCTGTGCGCACGTCCGAACGGCGGCCTGGATCTCGCCGCGGCGCTCGGCACCTCGACCGAGAGCAGATTGACAATCACCAGCTGCGGAGCCGAGCCCCTCTCGATCACTGGCTTTAGCGCTTCCGAGAGCGACTTCTCGGTGCCAGCACCGGAAAACACCTGCCCGCCGACGCTGCCCGTCGGCCAGAGCTGCACGGTGAACGTACGCTATGCACCCACTGTTGGAGGCCCTTCGAAAGCCACGCTTTCTATCGCGTCTAACTCGCCCATCCCGGCCATGCTGACGCTCAACGGGCAAGGCGTGACTGCGCCCGTCCTGACCCTTTCTGCAAACTCGCTCACGTTTGGCCCACAACTGGTTGGCACCGAGTCGGCCCCGCAAACAATCAAGATTACAAATACCGGAAATGCGATTCTCAATGGGATCGGCTTCGGAGTCACGTTGACTGACGAAGCGGCGTTTCCACTCACCTACACATGCGATCCGTCGCTTGCTCCCGGTGACTCCTGCACATTCAGCGTCCAGTTCAAGCCGGTCGTTACCGGGACGACGAGCGGAACCTTGACGGTTGAAGGGACCGCTGCAGGCCTCTTCCAGCAGGTGAGTTTGTCGGGCACCTCGCCACAGACGCCTTTTACCTTCGGTACCCAGGCAGGCGGGAGTACGAGCAGTACTGTGCCAGCGGGCAGCACAGCCACCTATGCGTTGTCGATCAATCCCGCAGGTGGCTTCTCCGGTACCATCCAGCTCTCCTGCAGCAATCTCCCGATCAATTCCTCGTGCATCTTCAGCCCTGCGAGCCTTCCAGCTAGTGGTGGATCGCCAGTAAACTTCACCCTTTCCATTGCCACTCAGTCCAACACTGCCACCGCATCATGGCGCACAGAGAGGTTGGATCTCGCACTCGCCGGATTGATCTGCCTGATCCCCCTTGGGTCGAAGAGAAGGCGGGCCGTAGGGATGATTTGCCTCGGAGCTCTCGTTGTCATCGCTGGGGTCAATGGCTGCGGAGGCGGCGCCTCAGCCACAACAGGAACAACGACGCAGTCAGCGGCGAAGGTCTTCCCGGGCAACTACACCATCAATGTGCTGGCGTCTGATTCCTCGGGAAACAAGGCGACGCAGTCAGTCACGCTGATCGTTCAGTAGCGTATGTATACACGCGACATGCTCTGCAGGTCTTTAGGGCCGATCGGAGTTGAATCCGTACGTTCATTCATACCGATCAATCGCTCAGCAAAAACAACGCGGAGGAGGTGGCGCGAGTTTACATCAACCGCCGCACCGCAGGAATGGCTGGACGCTCGAGGCCACTCGTCGTGCTCTTACGACCATGGTCTGGCTCAGCACGGCGACACAGTGGGAAGGACTGGAAGCACATGCAGCTGGAGCACGATGGAGTCGGCACTCCGAGCCGCCAAAAAGGCTGCTGCGCGACGTTCGCGTCTCTGGGCTCTCCGAGATTTTCGGGCTGCTTGTTCGGCCGACTCAATGCGGAATCGTCTCTCACAAAATCGCGTAACCTTTGCTCGCGGCGAGGATCAGATCGGCAGACTGATCTGACTGGCTCTTGCATAGCGAGCTGCCGATCGTCGCGGGAGACTTGCTATGACCAGGTGGATCGTTGCCGCTACGCTTAGCGCGCTGGCCCTCTCGGGCGGTGTGGGCGTGACTCAGGTACTTGCGCAGTCAGCGTCCACGGCTCTGCCGCCGCGCCCTGCGATCCTGGTGGAGTTGTTCACGTCGGAGGGCTGCTCGAGCTGCCCTCCAGCGGACGCCTTGCTGCGGGAGATCACGGGTCGTGACACGGCAGCCAAGCAGCACTTGATCACGATTAGCGAGCATGTGAGCTATTGGGACTCCCTCGGATGGAAGGACCCTTACTCATCCGACGTCTACAGCAGCCGGCAGGATGCGTATCGCCAGCGGTTTGGACTCGAGAGCTCGTACACGCCGCAGATGGTCGTGAACGGCCGGGTGCCGTTCGTGGGCAGTGACCGCCGGGCGCTCGAGTCTGCGCTGGCGAAGCAGGCGAGTGTGAACGGGCTCGTGCTCCAGATCGGCAGCGCGGCAATCAGTGCGGGGCGGCTCAGCTTTACCTACAAGATCGACAACGCCGGCCTGCAGAACGGCCTCGACTTGAATGCGGTGGTCGTGGACGATTCTGATCACTCCAGCGTTTTGCGCGGAGAGAACTCTGGGCGGGAGCTGGTGCACGTGTCGGTAGCGCGTGTCTTCCTGGCGCTCGGGTCACTAACTCGCACCACGCCGGGCGAGGTGAACGTGCCGTTGCCACCCGCTACCCTGCGCACACTCAGTCCACACCGTCATCTGGTGCTGTTTGCGCAGGAGGCGGGTGCTGGGCCGGTGGCCGGCGTAGCCGCTGCGGTGCTCAGGTAGGATCGGGGCCGAAGGCCGTATGACTCGAGCGAACCCACAGGAGCGAGTGCCGGCGACGGCGGAGGCGGAGCTGATCACGGCCGTTCTCGCCGGCGGCACCGAGCTGTTCCACACACTGATTCGACCCTATGAGTTGACCGTGTATCGCATGGCGATGTCGCTGATGCGCAACGAGTCGGACGCAGAAGATGTGGCTCAGGAGGCGTTCCTCAAGGCCTTTCGCAACCTTCCGCGCTTTCGTCGCGAGTCACGGTTCAGTACCTGGCTGATCAGCATCACGCTCAACGAGGCGCGGAGCCGACTTCGGAAGGCCAGCGCGCACCGCACCGAATCGATCGACGCCGACACGGACGAGGACAGCCGGGTATCGCCCACGCTGCTGCGCGACTGGCGCGAAATCCCATCGGAGACTCTCGAACGCGCTGAGGTTCGCGCACTGTTGCGTACGGCGATAGAGAACCTCAAGCCGCTTTACCGCGAGGTTGTGCTGTTGCGCGACATAGAAGAGATGAGCATCGAAGAGACAGCGTCCGTGCTGGCGATCACGCCCAACCTCGTCAAGGTCCGGCTGCACCGCGCGAGGACGATGCTACAGAAGGCCCTAGCGCCGCAACTCGCAAGCCTGAATCCGAAACGGAGGTGGTTCCAGTGGTTCTAGAGTGCAGGCATGTCTGGGACTACATTTCGGGATACTTGGACCAGACGCTCTCAGCGGAAGTCCGGCGAGATGTGCAAGCTCATCTCGATCACTGCGGCATCTGCTCCGCGGTGCTGGACTCCACACGTAACATCCTCGTGTTAACGGCGGACGATAGGGTCTTCGAGCTGCCTGTTGGCTTTAGTGAACGGCTGCACGCTCGTTTGCGCGATGCGATGCAGGAGTAAGGGAGCGTTGTCCGCTAAAGATTTCCGTGTAGGTGATAGTGGAAGGCCGACTCCACAGCAGCGAGCACGATGGACAGGATGGAGAATACAAGTTGCAGCGCCTCGGAACGCCTCCGCCGCGCATCCGGCGGTGTGAGCCTCCACTGCGACGAGGCCCGGGCGCGTAGCGAATGAATGCGGTAGAGCGCTGCGAGATTCAACAGCGACACGCCTACGGCAAACACCAGCATGGGCAGGCGCAGCGCGGGACCGTGGATCGCTTGCGCGACACTCTGTGCTAGACCCGCCGTTGCAACGGCGCCAAGACCGAGTAACAGACGAACGCCGCTCAGCGCCATGAATAGCGTGCACGCGCTCTGCAGCAGGGCAAAGCCAAAGCTCGTGATTTGCAGTGCGAGCCCGCGGGAGCTTACCGGCACTTGCGCGTTTACCTCGTGCCCTGCGGCCATTGCTCTCCCTACCAGCCCCCCATGCTAATCCCCAGTAAGGAGCCGGTCTGGAGCCATCGTGCCCTGACTGGCACCGCACTCGAGCGGCAAGACGAAGCGCCACGCGAGTACCCCTAAATGAAGCGGCCTCTCCCGCCGTAGCAGAGAGAGGCCACTTCGCCTGTTCACTTACCTGTTTAGTCGTCGTCCCTGTCTCCGGCCGGAGCTTTCCGGTGGCGGAAGTCGCTGGCGGGGCGCACCTTCACTTCACCAGGGTAGGGCCGGGCAAAGTTGGTCGCTTCGTACCAGTTCAGGTGGTTGACCGTATCCGGGTCCTCAGAATCGGGCTTGGTGTGTTTGCCGGCGAAGATCTGGGCCTTCTTTTTCATCCAGCCAACCCGGAGGGCTGCCACCGCGGGGCTCTCTTCCTTAATCGATGCCGAGGTCTGGTTGACGCCCATGTCGAGCGGAACCAAATTCGGAACATGCGACCAGGGCTTGAAGTTATCCGCAGGCGGCTCGTTGACAAACAGCGTTCTCATCGGTGAGGCCACCAGGTCGAACTGGTTCATCGGCTGCAGGCCGAGAATCTGCTCGATGGTGCGCGTCATGTTGACCTGCGTGTAGTAGGTCGAATCAACCACACCGTCCTGCCGGACATATGGGCTGAAGACATACCCCGGGCTCCGGTGACCATCGACGTGATCGACACCGTCCTGCGCGTCGTCTTCTTCGACGAAGATCGCCGATGAGTCCCACACGCTGCTGTGGCTGATTGTGTCGACGAACCGGCCGAGCGCCAGGTCATTATCTGCCTGCATGGCTGGTGCCGTCGGCGGGCCGCCAGTGTGGTCAGAGCTGATCCACATGATGCTGAGCTGCGGTACCGTGCCGGCTGCCACATCCTTCTCGAAGTCCTGCTTCCAGACATCCACGCGGTACTGGTCGGGAATATCGAGATCGAACTGCGGATAGTTCTGCACCGTATGGCGGAACAGATTGCTCAGCGGGGTGTACGAGTGAATCGTGTTGAAGTACTTGAGCTGTGGCTCGGTACCCGACTCATAGGCCAACGTGTCGTTGTAGAACTGCGTCCAGGTCGGGTGGCAGTTTCCACTGAATCCAGGGATTTTAGAGCAGCCCGGAACGGTGAAGTAGTTCCACTCGATGTACTCGCCATAGTTCTTGAACTTGATATTCGCCTTCACAGCCGCGTCCCAGATGAAGCCCTTCTTCTGGTACGCGATTGCGTCACCACCGTTCGATGGATAGTCACGGACCCAGTCCGGCGACTGAATGTCGTCCGAATACGGAGCCATGGCCTGAACGATCCAGTTGTGACCGTCAGCCGACTGGCGGCTGGGATCGTAAAAGTTGTCGAGCAGCGGGAAGCGCTCCACCAGGGCATGCGCATTCGGAGTGACTCTTGCGCCGAACACTGCCAGGGAGGGATCACCGTTGCCGCCGTTTACGTCACCGAGAATCTGGTCATAGGTGCGGTTCTCACGAATGATCAGGAATACGTGCTTGATCAACGACGGATCGCCGATCTTCTTCGGAAGCGCGACTGGCTTCTCGTTCGGATTGCCGCCGCCTGCGGTGCGGATGTTGCGCTTCAGATCCCAGTGATTGTTCACGTAGACCTGGTCTGTCCAGTAGGCCAGCTGGTCCACGTTCGGCAAGGAGACGAGGCTGACCGTGCCGAGGTCCTCGTGCGTGTTGTAAGCCGTGACGCCGTACCTGGTTCCGAACGAGTTGTGCGGCGGGACGCCCTTGGTGCCGACGCCCTTGTCGTTCGCCACGATCAGAACACCGTTCTTCTGGTCGAGCACAACCGAACTTGGGGCGTAAGCAGTGGGGATCAGGCCGAGAACCGAGCTCTTCTTCGACACGCTGTTCAGATCAACCACAGCAATCGCATTCGCGTTGTACAGGGCAACGTAGGCGATGTTGTGATCCATGTCGACAGCAATTGAGTTCGGACCGGCACCGTAGGCGGCTTCCTTGTCACCCGGAATGCGGATCGGCAGCCCGAGATCGATGGTGCGCACTGCCTGATTCGTGGTCGTATCGACTACTGAAAGCGTGTCGTCATACGTGTTGGCGACCAGGAGGTATTTGCCCCAGAACGCCATGCCCGTGGGGTGAAGGCCGGTGTTGATCGTGTTCACTACCTGGAAGGTGGAGAGATCGACAACCGACACTGTGCCCGTTGTCGTCGCACCAAGCTTCGAGGCGACCACTTCGGTGCCGTCGGAGTAGAGCTCGCGATCATTCCCGACCGGAACGCGGCCGGCTTCGTTCGAGACGTAAGCCGTACGGCCATCGCTCGAGATCACGACACTATGGGGAACGTTGCCAACCCGGATCTGTGCGCCCTGAACCGGTGTGGCGGCACTCAGATCGATCTTCGTCAGCGTATCGTTCACATCGAGGACGGAGTACGCGGTCTTTCCATCCGGAGATACCGCGATGCCCAGCGGATACGAGGTGGCGGTGGCGTTAACCGTGTGACCGCAGTAATGTGCGTAGCTGCCGTCGTTTCCGGGTGTGGCGTAGGCGGGATCACACTTGACGTTGCTGAGCTGATAATCGAATGGAATGCCTTCGATCTTCGAGAGTGTGCCGGCAATCGGCACGCTCACGTGCGCGTAGTCAGACAGTGTCCCGTCTGCAGCCACCTTGGCGATACCGATGAAGCTGCTGTCCTGGCTGAACAGAAGGTACTTGCCGTCTGGGCTGTACGTGATGCCGACGTGGCTGCCGCTCGAATCTTTGCCGGCTGCGCTGCTGTAGCTCTGCAGGACTGCGCCGGTCTGCGTGTTGAAGATCTCGACCGGTCCGTTGCCGTTCTTGGACGAGGTGCCCATCGTGAGCACGGCGCCGGTGTGGTTGCCCGTCGGGTTCAGTGCGACAGCTTTGGCGCGGACACGAATGCCAAGATTCACCTGCTTACCGGCAGGCGTGATGATGGTGCCGTTGCTGACTACATAAGAGCCGTCCGGCTGCGGACCGACCGTGTACGTCGGAAACGGCACGGACTGCGCAAGTGCGGAAACACCCAAACCGACCGACAGGACTCCGGCCAGTGCGGTCAGACGATTCACGCGGAGGGTGGTCTGGCGATTGTGCCGTGACCTGTGGTGGTGCGTAGCTCGAGACATGGAACGTTCTCCTTCAAGCTTGTTCTGTTGAGGTGTCGGGTATTCAGGTGCACTTCCGCATGAAGAAATGTCCACGCGCTTGCGGTCACCAGATCCGTACAAGAGGCCGTCGATTCATCACCGGCCGCGCGGTGAGTCCGCGCGCAAATGGACAGTAATGCGCGGCTGAGACATCGATGTGACAATCCGATGACATGTTTGTCATGTATTGGTTTCTGGCGTGAATCGCATGACCGGCAACGTCGAGGGTCCGCGTTCGAACATCATTCCACGATCGATTCACCTGATGCTCTTCCCGGTCAGGCTTGTGGAAGACTTCCACAGCAATCATCAAATTTGGTCGTGTTCTTAACATTCACGTCTGCTGCCCGTAACAATCGCGCATTAGAACAATCGCTGCATTACGGATTTGCAATGTGAATGGCGATCGCATTTGCCGTCGCCCTGCGCCAGGTCCTTGCCCACGAGTCGAGCGCACCCGCTTGTCTCGTGCCCACCCCGCTCACCGGAGGCTCCATGCGAAAGTTTCGTTCGTTTGCCATCAGTCCGGTGACTGTCTTTGTTGCCGCACTAGCGCTGACCGGACGCGCCTGTGTCGCGCAAGTAGATCGAACCGCCATGACCGGCACCATCACAGACCCGTCCGGTCGGGTCATGGCGCAAGCTCACATACTTGCGATCGAGACCTCAACGCACCTGGTTCGCGAATCCGAGTCGTATAGCGACGGCAGGTACGATCTCGCGGAACTACCCGTGGGCCGGTATACGGTCACCTTCGATCACCCCGGCTTCCGCAGGCTGGTATATGTGGATGTCGAACAGGTGATCGGAAGGACTCGCACGCTCGATGCCATTCTGCAGGTCTCAGGCGGAGAACAGCGCATCCAGGTTTCTTCCGCGTCCGAGTTCATGGATCGAAACGGCAGCGCAATCACTGGGCTAATCGAAAAGACGCAGGCGGATGAACTGCCTCTGAATGGCCGCGACTGGTCCGCGCTCACTGCCTATGTACCAGGGGCCATCGACACCGGCGGCAGCAATCAGCGGTCCGTCCGCTTTGCCGGACGAGGTCTCGACGACAGCAACATCACCTACGACGGCGTGGATGCGACGAACGTTGTCAACCAGACGCAGCGTGCATGGGCGCGGCTTTCGATTCCGCTTGATGCGATTGCAGAGTTTCGCGTCGACACACAGCTCTCCACTGCCGAAGAGGGTGCAACTGGCGGCGCACAACTGAGCGTTACGTCACTTTCGGGTACCGACCATCTCCATGGACGTTTGTTCGAGTATCTGCGCAATGATGTCTTCGACGCCCCCCAGCCTGCGTGGGCCTCGCATGGGCAGTCGCAGCAGCCACTCCGGCTGAATCAGTTCGGCGGCTCACTGGGCGGCCCCATCGTGCATGAGAAGACCTTCTTCTATCTCGCGTCGGAAGCGTATCGGCAGGTGTGGGGTTACCCGGTAAGCGCAGATGTTCCGAGCGCCGCGTTCAGGGCGTCCGTTCTCAATTCGTCGCCCGTCTACGCGATTGTGAACGGATACCCGGACGCCGGTCCAAAGAGCGTCCTGACGCCCTACACGCCGCAAAGCGATCCCGGAGATCCGAACTACGCCGATTACGATCTGTTGACCTGCTCATGCAGGCAGACCGTGAATGAGAACTCCGTAATGCTGCGACTGGACCAGCACTTCTCATTGAAGACAACCGCCTTTTTGCGCTTCAACTACGATCGCGCAGTGGATACACAGCCCTTCGCCGCAGTCGCGACTGACCTGCAGCAGAGGGTGACGGCACCCGTCAACGGCGCGCTGGAGTTACTCCACATCTTCAATCCCAACCTCATCAATGAAGCGAAGTTTGGCTTCAACCGATCGACCTCGAACAGCTACAACCACAGCCGCACTGGATCGGTGTACCAGATCGTCGTGGCGACCGGACCGGGACCGGGCTTTGCCACCCAGAACTACGACTACAGCAGTATCTACGTCGGTAATACGTTCTCCTGGATCGACAATCTGACCTGGACCCATGGACGGCAGACGCTGAAGAGCGGGATCGAGATTCGGCATATCCAACTGAACCAGAACTACGGCGAGCATGGCACGGTTACGTTTGCCACACTGCAGCAGTTGGCCGCGAACCGAGTCAGCCGTGCGAGCCTGACCGGTGCTCTGCCCATCAACGACCTGCGCAAGAACTGGTTTGTCGGCTACCTGCAGGATGAAGTCAAGATGCGTCCGAATTTCGATCTCAACCTCGGCGTCCGGTACAGCGTCTTCCAGGTATTCAATGAGGCGCACGGAAAAGCTAACCCCTTCGACTTTGCCACCTGCGGTGCGCAGGGGTTCTGCGGGCTCGGCGCAAACTTCGGTGAGCAGAACTATGGCGACCTTGACCCGCGCTTGGGGTTCACCTGGTCGCCTGCGCAGTCGAGACATACCTTGGTTCGCGCGGGCTTTGGCATGTACCACGAGGATGGACAACTCGATGATCAAAATCTGCCCGCGAAGAACGAAGTCTCTTCCTACTCTGTGAAGAACGCGACCTACCCCATCGCTCCTTACTTCACCGGCCCTGGAAAGATCTCTCCCAACGCTGAGCAACGGGACCGCAAAGATTCCTACGTCGAGCAGTGGGATCTCTCCCTCCAGCAGGAACTGCCCATGAACCTGGTGACGACGCTCTCTTACCTTGGAAGCCACGGCGTACACCTGCTCCAAACAAACGCGGTTAATCTCATCGACCCAACGACGGGCACGGTTCCCTATCCTGCCTTCGCACCTGCAATCGGTTGGCGCGGATCTGTCGGCGCAAGCGTCTACCATGCGCTTTCGGCGTCGGTCCGCCGCCCCTTCTCGCAAGGCCTGCTGATTACCGCGAACTACGCCTACGCGCATGAGCTGGACAATGGCTCGGACGGCAGTGGCGATGGTGACAATCTGTCACCGCAGAACGCACGTTGCCTCTCCTGCGAGTGGGCGAGCGGTGCATGGGACGCTCGCCACGTGGTGAATGGGAATGCTGTGTACTCGCTCCCCTTCGGCGCGGGCAAGCCGATGCTCAATAACCGCGGACTTGTGACCGCGATCGCGGGCAACTGGCAACTCACCACGACCGCGCTCGCCCGGACGGGATTCCCAGTCAATGTGACTCTGCCCGGCAGCTACACTGCGCCCGATGGAAACTCCGGCACACAGCGGCCGGATCGCATACCAGGCGTGCCGCTGACGCCGCCCCGGAGTCGAGGCGTCGCGCAGTGGATCAACCCTGAGGCCTTTGCGCTGCCCGCCGGTGAGTTCGGCAATGCGCCTCGGAATCTGCTCCGGGGGCCCGGCACCTGGCAGGTGGACCTAGGCGCGGCAAAGACGTTCGTCTGGCGCGACCGCGCGCAAATGGAATTTCGGTCAGAGTTCTACAACGTCTTCAATCATCCGCAGCTTGGCCAGCCGCGCTCTACATTCAATCCTGCGAACACAACGGGCTTCGGCAGTATCACGGGAACGGTCAACACAAGCGTCGTATCGCCGATGACTCCGGTAGGCTCCGGGACTCCGCGCGAGATGCAGCTCGGCGTGCGACTGCAATTTTGACACCCTGATTGTTTCCTGAGGAGTGCATGCGGATACTTGTCATTGAAGATGAAGTAAAGACCGCCAGGTTCCTGAGCAAGGGCTTGGCCGAGGCAGGATTTGCAGTCGAGGTGGCCGGGCACGGCATCGACGGATTGCACCTGGCCCGTCAGTCAGAGTTCGATCTTGTCATCCTCGACCTGATGCTCCCCGGCCTGGATGGATGGCAGGTACTCACGCAACTGCGCCTGGACGCGGGGCCCGTGCTGGTTCTGCTGTTGACGGCCTGCGATACCGTCCACGAACGCGTTCGCGGCTTTGACCTCGGTGCAGACGACTATCTCGTTAAGCCGTTTGCCTTTTCAGAACTGCTGGCCCGCGTGCGTTCGCTGCTGCGTCGTGGCCCTCCCCGCGTACACGAGAAGATGCACCTCGCGGATCTCGAGATAGACCTCCTCCGCCAGCGCGCCACCCGTGCCGGTCGGCGGCTGGAACTCACCTCGAAAGAGTTCCTGCTGCTCACGCTACTCGTCCGTCGAGCGGGTGAGGTGTTGTCCCGCACCTTGATCGCCGAGGCTGTCTGGGACATGAATTTCGATACCGACACCAACGTCGTCGACGTGAACGTACGCCGACTGCGCAGCAAAGTCGATGATCCATTCCCCAACAAGCTGATCCATACCGTCCGGGGCGCCGGCTATGTACTCGATGCAAATCGCTAGCCTCGGGCCCTACTCGCGCGTCCGGCGAACACTCGCGTTTCGCCTGATGGCGGTTTACGCTCTGGTCGGCCTCTTCCTCGTCACAGTCGCCATTGCAAGTCTTTATTTCGTGCTGCGCAGTGAGCTCGAAAAGAGCAACAGTCTCTTTGTGGCCGACAAAGTGCATGTTCTGCGTACCCTCCTGCGCGAGCGGCCACAGGATGAGGAAGGCCTGCGGGAAGAGGTTGAGTTAGAGGCGGCGGCACGACGATACGAGCAGTTCTATATCCGGCTGCTTGATCAGCAGAATGCGCCGCTGCTGATGACGCCTGGAATGGAAAACCAAGTCGATCTCGATCGCTTGACTGCACAGACCCGCAACCATCCGGATCGCATCAGCCCGATGTCAGGGCGCGATCAACGTGTGTTCCGCGTGACCAGTGTGTCCGCGCCCGTAGGCGCCGATGGGAGTCGTGTATACACGCTGCAGATTGCAGTCGACGTCTCGCAGCAGGAGGCACTGCTCGCACGCTATCGCCTCTGCTTCTGGGGCATACTCTTCGCCACCTTTCTTGTCTATCCGGTGATCGGCTACCAGATCGCGCGGCACGGCATCCGTCCGATTGAAGAGATAGCGACAACGGCGCGGCACATCACCTCGACAAACCTTCGAGAGCGCATCGTCTCCGAGGGTTATCCCTCCGAGTTGGCAGACCTTGCAGCGACCTTCAACCAGATGCTCGATCGCCTCGAGGCTTCTTTCGCGCGAATCTCGATGTTTTCGGCAGATATCGCGCATGACCTGCGCACGCCGGTGAACAACATCCGCGGCGAAGCGGAGGTGGCGCTGTCACGTGCCCGCACGGCAAGCGAATACCGCGATGTAATCGAATCATGCCTCGAAGAAGCGGTTCGCCTCTCGGATCTTATTGGCGACCTCCTGTTCCTCGAGCGGGCGGAAGGCCCCTTGTCGCACCTGCGGCGCGAGCCGGTCGACATGGGTGAACTGCTCGGCAAGGTGCGCGACTACTTCGAAGCTCCAGCCGCCGACGCACAAGTGTCGCTCACCACATCCTGCGAGAAGGGGCCGCACCTGGCAGTGATCGATCGCTCGCTCCTGCAACGCGCAGTCAGCAACCTCGTCGCGAATGCTCTCGCCTATACGCCGAGAGGCGGAACCGTCGTGCTCAGCACGCAGGCGCATGCTTCTTCGATCCGCATCGAAGTTGCCGATAACGGAGTCGGCATTCCAGCAGAGGCGCTGCCCAGGGTTTTCGACCGCTTCTTTCGCGTCGATTCTTCCCGCTCACACGTCTCTGGAGGAACCGGCCTCGGCTTGGCCATCGTGAAGAGCATTGCCGTGCTCCATGGCGGTGACGTTGTCATCGCGAGCCAACCGGGGCAAGGTACTCGAGTCACACTTGAAGTGCCGATCTCTGCGGAGCCTTGCCCTGCCAGCGTCGTTAACAGTCGTCCGTTGAGAACTGCACCATAGCAGCCGAACTGCAGGTGCGCCGGTCGCGGCGAATTGCGAGAGCGAGCTCTCCCTGCCCATCGATTACACTCACAATCGCACGCGTCGATCCCGTCAGAACCTGAGGATTGGGCCGAAGGTAATCCGCAGATTGTTGTGCGCGCCTCTGTTGAAGAACACCGCATCGCCTGCTTCCAGCCGCAGTCCTAGTGGCCCGAGGCTCGCCTCCGCACCAACTGCCGGGTAGAGAGCTGCGTTTAGATTCGAAGTCCGTATGCCGAACAGGGTGCTCACGTAGCTACTGTAAGGAACCAGGCTTGGGCTCAGCCGGAAGTCCAGAAAGCCGGCCTTCAGCGTGACAAATGGACGGAACCTTCCGCGGGGCGACTCAAGCATCGGCCCGAAGTATCCCTCTGTCACGCCAATCGAAGTACGCTCAATCTGAGTCGTGTTTCCGCTCGATATGTCGTGGTACGCCTCGCTGAAGTTGAGGCCGTAGTCGTAGGCAAGCTCACCTTCAAGCACAATTTTGCGCTGCATGCGGTATCCGAATCTGCCGCCCAGGCCGAAATTGTCTGTGTTGGTCTGACTCACGCTCAAGGAGTCCACAAACACACCAGCTTCGAAACGCCGCTGCGCATGCAACGAACTTCCACTACAGACCAGCCCTAAAACGACTCCGATGGCTGCGATCAGACGCATGGATACTTACCTCTCGAAATCAGATGCCAATCCACCGCCTATGCGAGTGGCTTGCCGCCGACCCTGGCGCAAGGTTTCTGGGAGGCTGGCCCAAGGCAGGACCGTGCCACCAAGCTGGGTTCCCTCTCTCTTGGCACGTACTGCGCCCTCACTGGAAGCCACCTCCATCGTTGCGCGTGATAATGTGGTCGCCACTTACCGCAAACATTGTTCCGTACCTCCCTCGGCTTTGGCGCGGTCAGGATCCTGCTCTGAAGAGGCTTCCCGTCACGATGACTCGCTCCGCTGTGGTTCGGCTGCTCCCTGCTCTTGCGTTTTCATGTGCGGTCAGCTTGCTTGGCTCCGCTGCCTTTGCCGCCGCTCCGCTGCTGCTGAGGAATCCCTCTCTCAGTCGCGACCACATCGCCTTCCTCTATGCGGACGATGTCTGGACCGTCCCGCGGGATGGCGGAGAGGCCGCGCGCCTCACCTCGACGAATGCTGTCGTCGATGGGCCCTACTACTCGCCCGACGGCACGCAGATCGCTTACACCGCCCGCGACCATGGGCTGGCCGATGTCTACGTAGTGCCTGCATCGGGCGGAGTTCCGCGACGCCTTACCTGGGAGCCCACCGGCAACTCCGTCGTTGGATGGACACCAGATGGCAAGGATGTGCTCTTCGCCTCCGCGCACGCCAGCTACTCGGACTTTCCGCGTCTGTTTCGTGTCCACGCCGATGGAACCGGCTCGCCTGCCGTGCTACCGCTGCCCAGCGCCGCATCGGGATCGCTCTCTCCCGATGGCAGCACGATGGCCTACGTTCCCGTTGCTCAGTGGCAGAGTGCATGGAAGCACTACCGCGGCGGCCAGACCACGCCGGTCTGGCTGGTGGACATGAAGACGCTGGATCTGGTGAAGATCCCGCGCGAGAACTCGAATGACTCCTCGCCCGTCTGGCAGGGCAGCACGGTTTACTTCCTGTCAGACCGCAACGGATCAGTCTCGCTGTTCAGCTACGACGTCGCCAGCAAGACCGTCAGCCCGGTGCTGGACAACAAGGGCTACGATCTGAAGACCGTCTCCGCCGGCCCAGGCGGACTGGTCTATGAGCAGTTCGGCTCGCTGCATCTTTACGATCCCACGACTCACCAGGAACACGCGGTTCCCGTGTCCATTCACGGTGACCTGCCGTCGCTGACGCCGCATATCCGGCAGATTTCGCCGAAGGAAGCGCAGAATATCTCGCTCTCGCCGACGGGTGTCCGCGTCGTCGCGGAGGCTCACGGCGATATCTTCACCGTACCCGCAGAGAAGGGCGACACGCGCAACCTCACGCGCACGTCGGGTGTCGCAGAGCGTGATCCTTCCTGGTCTCCCGACGGCAAGTCAATCGCCTACTTCAGCGATGCCTCCGGCGAGTACCAGCTCTACGTCCGCGATCAGGATGGGCTACAGCCGCCGCACGTCATCGACCTTGGCCCTTCGCCCTCGTTCTTCTACCACCCCACCTGGTCGCCAGATTCCAAACACGTTGCCTTCGCGGACAAGCATCTTCGGCTCTGGTACGTCGATGTCGCAGGAGGCAAGCCGATCAAGATCGACACCGGCCTGCGTGGCGGCTTCGGACAATCGGCAGAGATCACCTGGTCGCCAGATTCGCAGTGGATCGCCTACACACGCGATTTGGAAAACCAACTCAATGCGCTCTTCTTCTACTCGCTGGTGACGCACTCCTCGACGCAGATCACAGACGGCATGAGCAACGCCGCTCATCCCGTCTTCGATCCCAACGGCAAGTACCTCTATTTCACCGCGTCCACCAACAACGGGCCTTCCGATGCGGGCATCGACCTCTCATCGCTCGATCGCGCCGTCAACAGTCACGCCTATGTCGTCGTTCTGGCCAAGGATGGGCTCTCTCCCGTTCCGCCGGAAAGTGACGACGAGAATAAGAAGAAAGAAGAAGAGGCGAAGAACAGCGAACCATCCAGCACCGACAAGAAAGACGCGGACAGCAAGAAACCCGACAGTACGCAGGACAAGACAACTGCCAAGGGCGACGAGAAGAAGGACGCGGCGAAAAAGGAAGCGCCGAAGCCCACTATCATCGATCTTGCAGGTATCGGCAACCGCATCCTGTCGTTACCCATCCCGGCGCGCAACTATGTCGGGCTGGCGGTCGGCAAGACAGGCGTGCTCTTTCTCGCAGAAGGTGGAGCCGTGGGCCGCGCCTCAGGTCAGGATGGTCCGCCCATTCGTACCCTCTGGCGCTTCACCACCGAAAAGCGCCAAACGGAAGCGGTGCTGAATGGGCTCAGCGATCTCAACGTCTCCTTCAACGGCGAGAAACTTCTGTACGCGAAGGAAGAACATTGGTTCCTTGTGCCGACTGCTGAGCTCAAGCCCGGCTCGCCCGACGCGCCTCAGGGCAAGCCCGTCAACAACGAGACGATGTTCGCCACCGTCGACCCGCGTGCCGAGTTTCAGCAGATGTATCGCGAGACATGGCACATTGAGCGTGACTTCTTCTACGATCCCCACCTCCATGGCCTGGACCTCGCGAAGATCGAAGCGAAGTATGCGCCGTATATCGATGGCCTGAGCTCGCGCGCCGAGTTCACCTATCTGTCGAATGAAATGCTTGGTGAAATAGAGGTGGGCCACATGTTCGTCGGCGGCCCCGCGGAACCAAAAGACGGTCCGAAGCCCGGTCTGCTCGGCGCGGACTACACGACGGATAGCAACCGTTACAAGTTCACGAAGATCTACAACGGTCAGAACTGGTCGCCCTCACTGGTTGCGCCACTGACGCTACCCGGCATCAACATCGTCGAAGGTGAGTATCTCCTCGCCGTCAACGGCCGTGAGCTTCATGCCACGGACAACCTGGACAGCTTCTTCGATGGAACCGCCGGCCGCCAGACAGTAGTACGCGTGAGTAAAAAAAGCCGACGGGAGTGATGGTCGCGACGTCACTGTCGTGCCCAGCGATTCTGAACACGGACTGCGCAACATCGATTGGATTGAATCGAACCGACGCAAAGTGGACGAACTCTCCGGAGGCAAGGTCGCTTATATCTACATGCCAAACACCGGCGGAGCGGGTTACACCAACTTCAATCGCTACTTCTACGCACAGGTGGACAAGCAGGCTCTCGTGCTCGATGAGCGCTACAACGAAGGCGGCTTTATCGCTGATTATGTGGTGAATGTGCTCGGACAGAAGCCACTTAGCGGCGCCATCGAACGCGATGGAAAGCCTCTCCACGATCCTGTTGGCGCCATCTTCGGGCCGAAGGCGATGATCATTAATCAGTCTGCGGGCTCAGGTGGTGACGCAATGCCCTGGTACTTCCGCAAGGCAGGACTCGGCACAATCGTCGGCGTGCGCACGTGGGGTGGCCTGGTTGGAATTGGCGGCTATCCCACGCTGCTCGATGGCGGCCACGTCACCGCACCGCGCTATGGCATCTACGGCCTGAAGGGCGAGTGGGAGGTTGAGGGCCACGGCATCCCGCCCGACGTAGAAGTGGAGGAGCTGCCCAAAGATGTGGCCGCCGGCCACGATGTGCAGCTTGAGCGGGCCGTGTCCATCGTGCTTGAGCAGCTCAAGGAGCATCCCGTACCGACGCCAGCCGTACCGTCCTACCCCAACTACCATCAGCACGACGATGTGGGCGCTCACTAGAGGGAGACAATTCTGGGCAAATAAAGGCCACCCAAGCGGTGGCTTTTATTTGGTGCACATACTTGCCTGGGGGAGCAGTCAAATTCGGCGCTCGCTCTACGCAAGTCGCTCCGTTAGCTGCTCCGTTGCGCTCACCTGTCGCTGTCCCCAGTAATGATCCCAGGTCTCCGGTGGTGCGTTGCGAATCGCGCCCTCGCGGTCCAGTGCGGACTCCTGCCCGGCATGAACCATCGCCCACTTCAGTGCAGCTGTGCCAGCCAGCGTCAGCAGCGGGGCGACGATCGTGCGCAGCACCTTCGATCGGCTGTGCCGAAGCAGTGCTGGCGCAGCGATGCCGGCGAGCACCGCGCCGCACCAGAAGAGCTTCGCATGCCTGCCGTGCGTCAGCGGCCGTGCGGACTTTCGTGCTTGTGCAAGGTACGTGACGAGCGTTGCGGCTTCAGCCCCTAAAGCCACATCTTCGAACGTCTCGAGCACACGATGACTGTTGTGATCGCCGTTCGCGGTTGCGCACAAGGTCAGCGCCGCGGCGGCGCTGCTGAAGACGCTCGCAGAGAACAGCGCTCCGAGAAAATGAGTATGCGCCCACGCAGGAATCGAAGTAGTCGAGAGCAGCACACCCGGATAAGCGACCATGGTGTACGCGAATGGCAGCGTTAGGAGGCTGATCACGCGCTTGGGCAGCGGGCGCTGAGCTTTCTTCAGCACCCGCGCACCGACTGGCAGCTTCCGCGCAGGGAATTCCAGCAGAGCGGCGACGAAGGCGAGCGTGCCATAGCCCGTCAGCGCCCACGCGCCCGTGTTCATGGGCGAGCTGCGCTTCACGATGCGCAGCATATGCAGAAAGCGCTCCGGGCGCCCAAGATCGATCACCAGCAGCGGTGGACACGGAATCACCAGCAGGAACGACAGGTAGCGGCCGACACGAACAGTTCTACTGAATCGTGCGGGGTCGACCAGATCTGCCACCGTGCACAGGATGAACGCGCCCGCGGAGATACCTTCAACGAAGAAGTAGACTGCAATCTCCCAGCCCCAGAAGGGCCGCTTCAGAATGGGCACGTTCTGATAGGCATGCTGGCTGGCATACTGTGCTCGCTCACTAACAAACTCCGGCCGCGTGGCCTTCATCAGTTCGTAGCTCTCGGTCAGCTTACTGAATACGGCGTCCGAGGCTGCCGCTTGCGGAGTAGGATCGCCTCTCATGCCTCACTCCGGAATGCCAGGACCGACGCGGCAGTCAAAGCCAGCGCCGTGCCAAAGCTCATCAGGTAGTTACGTTTCAAATGCGCAGACGGACGACGGGGTGCTTCCGGAAGGTTGTAGACCGACGGCCGGTCCTTCAGCAGGAAAATGGAGTTCAGGGCGCTGTACTCTCCGGCCGGCTCGTCGCCATAGAGATAGGCATCCGTCTCGCCAAGTTGGTGCAGCGTCTCTACCCGTTCCCGCGCGAACTCGCGTAGTTCACTCACCTTGCCGAACTTGATCGACTCCGTTGGACACGCCTTCGCGCACGCCGGCTGCAAGCCATCTTTCTGGCGGTCGTAGCAAAGGGTGCACTTGTGCGCGCGACCGTCGTCAATGCTGCGGTTCAGCACACCAAATGGGCACGCGACCACGCAGGATGCGCAGCCATTGCAGATGTCCTGCTGCACATACACGTTGCCAAATTCGTTGTAGATGATTGCGCCCGTCGGGCAGGCTTCCTGGCACGGCGCAAGCTGGCAATGCTTGCACACGTCGCTCATCATCAGCCAGCGCAGCGGCCCGTCATCGGCCTGCTGCTCGACGAAAGCGACATGTCGCCACGTCGTGTCGGATAGCATGACGGTGTTATCGTAACTGTTTCCTGTCCAATGGAAGCCGTCGGCAGGTAGCTGGTTCCACTGCTTGCAGGCAACCTCACATGCTTTACAGCCGATACAAAGCGTCGTATCGGTGAAGAAACCCGTCTCCTCCTCTTCTGCAGGAGGCTCCGGCCGCCTCCACGCATCGATCATGTCCGTTGCTAGATCAGCGAGCCGGCTGCCCAGGTCGGCAGCATGCCCCGGTTGCATCTCTTCCGGCGTTTCAATCATAGGGCCTGCCCTTCTGGCTGGTCGGACTTGGGCGTATCTGGCGTCCTGGCACGCGTCGGCCAGGCAGCAGGCGCATCCATGCGCACCGTGCCGCGATTCACCAACCGGCCCGGACGTACGTTCACGGTAAAGGCCTTCACCTCATGCATGCTCACGTTCGGGTCGGCGACGATCGAGGTAAGGTCATTGGCAACCGACCCGACCGTCTCTCCCGCAAATCCCCAGTGAAACGGAATGCCGATCTGATGCACGACGCGGTCTCCCATGTTCAGCGGACGGATACGTTTCGTCACCATCGCGCGCGCCTCGATCTCGCCGCGCACATTCCACGCCACCATCCACCCACCGTGCTCGATCCGCTTTTCTGCCGCCAGTTCCGGACTCAACTCAATGAACATCTCCGGTTGCAGCTCATTCAACCAGCTGTTGAAGCGGCTCATCGGACCGCTCAGATAATGCTCGGTGATGCGGTACGTGGTCGCCACGATCGGATACTCCTGGTCAAGCGGATCCTTCTCGTTCAGTGGCATGTTGTAGAGCTCGACTGTCGGATTGTCGCGCACGTTTGGATACATGGCGTTCGGCACCGGCGACTCGACCGGTTCATAATGTGTCGGCAGCGGTCCATCCTTCACGCCGGTGGATGCAAACAGCCAGCCGCGTCCATCGGCCTTCATGATGAATGGCGCGTCTCCGGCAATCGCCGCCATCCCTGCCGCATTCTCCGCAGGCCGGTAACTTGGCGGCTTATCGGGCTCGAAGTCGGGAATGTCGAGCCCGGTCCAGCGCTTCTCCTCCTCGTTCCACCAGACCAGTTTCTTGCGCTCAGACCACGGCTTGCCCTCGGGATCCGCCGATGCGCGGTTGTACAGGATGCGACGGTTCGCAGGCCAGGAGAAG
Source organism: Candidatus Dedyshia acidiphila (assembly GCF_051025295.1). Lineage (NCBI taxonomy): Bacteria > Pseudomonadati > Acidobacteriota > Terriglobia > Terriglobales > Acidobacteriaceae > Candidatus Dedyshia > Candidatus Dedyshia acidiphila. Next base: position 80,970 of record NZ_JBMGJV010000014.1, read on the forward strand.
CCCCAGCCCGGGTTCAAGTAATTGTCATGAGTACGATTTCGCTCCGCCGCCCGGTTGCGATCGTTTGCTGGAAACACGCCGCTATAAATCCAGCAGCCGCAGGCCGTGCTCCCGTCCCCGCGCAGATCTGCGAACCCTGCCACCTGGTTCCGGTCAGCGACGGTGTAGCCGTTCATCTCGCGCAGGATTCGGCTCACATCGGGCTCATCTTCGATCTTGCTCAAGGAGCCATCCGGCAGCCGATGTGGCTCCGCGTACTCGTAGTCCCAGGTCAGGTTCAGCAGCCCCTGGTCGCGCTTTGCCGTCGAACCGGCGTAGAGCTGCTTCAGCCGCTTGCCCAGGTTGTAGAGAAACCACGTGTCGGTCCGGCAGTCGTCCGGTGGATCCATCGCTTGGTCATGCCACTGCAGCAGTCTCTGCGTGTTCGTGAAGGTGCCATCCTTCTCCGGGCTTGTTGCGGCCGGCATGAAGAATACCTCCGTGCCGATCGTCTTCGGGTCCGGCGACTCCGGACCCGCATACCAGAATGCGGCACTCTCGATCTCGAACCAGTCGCGAACGACCAGCCACTTCAGTTGACGCATGGCAGCGCGGTGCAGCACGGCATTCGGAGCGCCGGCCGCCGGGTTCTGCCCCAGCAGAAACATGCCTTTCACCTTGCCCTCAGCCATCCGCAGTATCTGCATCAGGTGCGAGTAGTTCGCATCGATCTTTGGCACCCAGTCGAAGCCGTAGTCATTCTCAGCAGTGGCAGCATCGCCGTACCACGCCTTCAGCAGGCTGATGAAGAACCGCGGCATGTGCGACCAGTAGCCCGACTTGACGGTCTCCTTTTCGAGATACGCCTTCAAGTTTGTATGACCGCCGAACGTGGAGGGCTGCGGTAGATACCCCGGCAGCAACTCATACAGCGTCGGCACGTCGGTCGAGCCTTGAATACTCGCGTGGCCGCGCATCGCCATGATGCCTCCACCGGGCCGACCGATGTTGCCGAGCAGCAGTTGCACAATGCTGGCCGTACGAATGATCTGCACGCCCGTCGTGTGCTGCGTCCAGCCGAGCGCGTACACCAGGCACGACGTGCGCTCGCGCCCCGAGTTCTCGCACAGCGTCTCCGCTACCGTAAGGAATTGCTCAGGCGTGCAGCCGCACACCTCGGACACCATCTCCGGCGTGTAGCGCTCGTAATGCCGGCGCAGGATGTTCAACACACACATCGGATTTTCGAGCGTCGGATCGGTGAGCGGAAGCGTGTTCTCCAAGTGCCCTGCGCGCTCACTGAACGACTCCGACTTCACATGCGTCGACTTGTCGACCTTCGATTGGCCGGGCTCGCCTGCATAGTGCCAGCTCTGCTTCGATTGATCGTAGGCACGCTTCTCCGGATCGTAGCCGCTGAATATCCCGCCTAGCTCCTCCGCGTCCACATACTCATCGTTGATGATCGTGGTCGCGTTTGTATAGGCGAGCACATACTCGTGAAACCAGCGATCGTTCGCGAGAATGTAGCGAATCAATCCGCCGAGGAACGCAATGTCGCTGCCCGCGCGGATGGGTACGTACTCATGGCACATTGCAGATGTGCGCGAGAAGTGCGGATCCACATGGAGCAGCTTCGCACCACGCTCACGCGCCCGCATCGGGAAGCGAAAGCCGACCGGGTGTGCCTCCGCCATGTTCGAACCCATGAACAGGATGCAATCCGCGTTCGCTAGGTCTTCCTGCAGATTTGTCGCGGTGCCGCGACCGAATGCAGTGCCCAGACCGGGCACCGAGGCGCTGTGTCATATTCGGGCTTGGTTCTCGACCGATACGATTCCGAGTCCACCGCTAAACAACTTTTTGATCAGGTAGTTCTCCTCGACATCCAGGGTCGCGCCGCCAAGCGAAAACAGGTTCGGTACGTTGTTCACCGCCTGGCCATCATGCTTCTCGACGAAGCCCTCATCGCGCGCCTCTTTGGTGAGCTGGGCTATGCGATCCATTGCCCATGCGAGCGGGCGTCGTTCCCAGGTCTCCGAATAGGGAGCGCGATACATCACATGCCGCACGCGATGCGGATTATCGATCTGGAAGGTGTTCGATCCACGCGGGCACAATGTGCCTCCATTGATCGGGCTCTCTGGATTGCCTTCGATGTCGATGACACGGCCGCCCTTGAGGTAAATCAACTGGCTGCAGCCGACGGCGCAGTAGGGGCAAACGCTGTGCACTGTTTCGGCGCCGTGGATGCGCGCGGTCTTCGCCACGCTGTTAGGACTGAACGGCTGGCTGGCCGTTGCCCGCTCGCGCACCCTGCCAGAACCCGGCTGCTTGCCACGTCGTGTCATGCGTGTCTCTCCAGGCAGCGCAGCCTTCGGAGAATGACTCCGTCGGCCACTGGTGCTTCTAGGAAAGATGCGCGGCGGACGCGGAACGTGCCGGGGCGCCTGACATTCTTGCGCCTGCAGCCAGGTGTGGCGAGCGCAAAGTCTCGGAAAAATGTTCCAACGTGTTTTCGAGCCCAGGCGCGCGGATCATCTTCAGCAAGGCCGGAAGCATCCGCGCTACGGAATCGACGTTGCATCCAAACGCCACACTCCACGGCGATGCGCGTCACATTCTCAGGACATCAGTCCAACAGCCGGTGATTGCGCCTCCACTACGCTGCCACCGTGGCTGCTATTCAGGTATGCCGACATTCCGGCTGCAGCAATCCGCACGTGCGGCTCTTTATCCACGTGGTCATGGATGCAATCGATCTCGCACACCTCCAGCTCCGTTACCAGGTCCGTCCACCCGAGTCGCGGTTCCTGCTGCGCCGCCTCGTCCCGGGTACTGAGAATGAGCAGCGCTGGACCTGGGTAACGAGTGGGCCTGTACTTCTGGCGAGCGACAACAAAGGCCTGATGTGCGTTCAGGAAACCCGTGGACGGCTGATCCTTCGTCGATTTCGCAAGCGCAAAGAAAGCCATCTTCGCGCGAAATCTCAGCGAGTTCACAACGTCCATCATCATGTCACGCCACGGGCTGCTGATCCACTCATCCCAGCGCGTGCGCACGCGAGTCGAAAGCGCCGTCAGTCCGTCGGATCGCGCGGAACCGTCGTACAGAATCAAAGACTCCACGCAATCGTTGGCACGTTGCAGCTGCTGCGCTATCTCAAACGCGACGGAGGCCCCCGCCGAGAATCCGCAAACCGCGTACGGGCCAGCAGGCTGCACAGTCTTGATCTGCCGAATGTACTCCGCTGCCATCTCTTCAATGGAGAACAACACCAGCTCAGGGCAATCCAGACCGCGAGCTTGTATGCCATAGATCGGTCTGTCCACGGCAAGGTGACGCACCAGAGGCAGCAAGCTCATCAGAACGCCACTGATCGGGTGGACTACGAAGAGAGGAACACCCCTGCCTTCCGATCGCAGCGGCAGCAGCAAAGATCCCACGCGATCTACGTCTGGGCTGGACAGATATCGCGCCAGTCCCGCAGGCGAAGCTTCTGGTGCCAGTTCGTTCAGCGACAGCGATATATCGAAACGAATCTGTATCTCCGTCGCCAGGATCGCACCACTCAGTGAATCGCCTCCAAGCGCGAAGAAATTATCGTCACTGCCGATCCGTGCCGGATCTGTCCCCAGCACCTTTGCGAAGATCTGCCTCAACGCGTCCACGCAAGCGTTGCCACTTTCGGTCGCACCCCGAGCGTCCGTTGGCGCAGCAAACGGGTCCGGCAGCCTGCCCACATCCAGCTTCCCATTCTGTGTAACCGGAATATCGTGGATCGCAATCACGTGCGAGGGCACGCTCGCCACCGGTAGTTGCTCTTGCAATCGCCTGCGCACCGCGTCCGGCGCGGGCAGCCCCGGAGATAGCTGGAGGATGTAAGCCACCAGCATCAGGGCGCCCGACTGGCTTGTGCGCGGCACAACCATGGCTTGCTGAATATCCGGCATCGCATTCAGCAGGCACTCAATCTCGGCAGGGTTGACGCGAGTTCCTCGTATCTTCAACTCCCGGTCTTTCCTGCCTGCAATCGAGAGTTGTCCGTCTGCGCCGGTCCTGCCCACATCGCCGGTTCGATACAGGCGTTCCGCACTGGAGGCATGAAAGCGGTCCGCGGAAAGAAAGCGCGCTGCGGTCGATGCATCGTCGTTCAGATATCCGTCAGAGAGATAGGCGGTCTGGATGTAGACCTCGCCCTCCACGCCGGTTTCCACTTCGTTCCCGCTCTCATCTAGAATACGCAGAATCACATCATCGATCCCGCGACCGACGGGCACTGTCCCTTCCACTGTGGAACAGTTGCCGGGAATCTCGTAGAAGCTCATCGCCTGCGGCGTCTCCGTCGCTCCGTACAGATTCACGCCCTTCACATTGGGCGCGATCTCGCGGAAGGCACTCCACACGGACCAGGTTAAAGGCTCTCCTCCGAAGAGTGCATAGCGTAGCTCCGGCAGCGAGCCGGGCCGCGCCGCAGTAAAAATAAGTCGCGCAAGGCTGGGTGTCAGGTGCAGCACGGTCACTCTGCTCGCGCGGAGCCACGCAACCAGAGCGGTGGCATTCGTGCGCGTTGTCTCGTCAGGAACGCACAGCGTCGCGCCGCACCACAGTGGCGTGCAGATATCTCTGAGCAGGGGATCATGGCTCAGGCCAGACAGCATGCTGAACCGATCGTTCTGGTCGAACTGAAACTTCTGTATGTACCAATCGAGGAAGTGCACAACCGGCTTGTGAGTTCCGACAACGCCGCTCGGCATTCCTGTTGTCCCCGACGTGAAAGAGACGTAAGCAGCAGTCTCCGGTAGTGACCCCGCACACGTCTGCGTGGCTTCGTTGCGGGCGACGGCTCGAAGGCGTACACACAGTGACGTCTCGTCTATCTCAAGGGTGATCCTCACAGCCTCGGAAGCAGTCGCTAAGACTGCAGGAGCGTTGTCCCCAACAGCAATGATCGCTTTCGGCCGTGATCGCCGGATGTAATCCGTGAGCCGGCTTACTGGATATGCAGGGTCAAGAATGAGAAAGGCCGCTCCCGCTTTCCAGACTCCCAGCATGGCCGCGGGCAGGCCAGCCGTGCGCCCGCCGTAAATGGCCACGAGATCGCCTGCCGCGATCCCATCCGCTGTTAGCGCGCAGGCAATGTGGGCGGCTGCATCATGCAGTGCGTCATACGAGATCTCCCTCTGAGCATCCACAAGCGCAGTTCGCCCCGGGCTTGCAGAAGCCTGCTGCTCAAAGGGATGAAAGATCGACATGGCTCACTAACGCCTCTCCTAGTTACCCCGATCTACTTATGGAACGTTTTCAACCGGTGGATAAGATGAGTGTTTCTCGTTTCAAGAACACCCGATCTTTTCACTTACAAACACACCTCGTGTGCAGCCAAAGAAGACCGGATCGCTCCAGGCTCTTCATTCTGCGACTGGAAGGCTGTTTCAAAGACTCACACGGCTCTTGAGACCGCGAGCCCACTAAGTGGATTCGGTCGGTCAGAGCTATTCCGACTTATCGGCACTGCGTATCTCCCATGGCGAGCACCAGGAAGCATACGCCGTCGCCGGCCGTAACGCTCGCTTCATCTCTGTTCCTTTGCATACGGTACTGCGAAGCAGGGAAGCCGCCGGCTGCGCTGAACTCAGGCGGCCCGGGCTAATGAGCGCGCAGACGTCGCACCATGCGGTGGAGCACCGGCGGACATATCTCACGAGCTGCCGTGCGATAGAACGGCTCCTTGGACTGGAACACCTTTGGCGCATAGATCGAATTGTGCAGCACCACATTCAGATCGACGGTGTGGAAATAAACTGTCAGCGAGCGCCGATCCCGGCCCGATCCAGGGGTGACCGGACGCACGGCATGAAAGTTTTGATCGCCAATCTCAAAGAACACCGCACGGTTAAACACCGGCTCAATGGACTTCTCCATGCCGCTCGCAGCCTTGTCCCATATCTCCAACTGCCCACCGTACTCGGGGCGCCAGTCTTTGTTGAGATAGAGCAGCATCACCAGACGGCGGCGCAGCCCGGAGTAGTGATCGGTATTCCGATCCGCATGCACATCGAACTTGCCACCCGAAGGCATGATCGTTGGCCCCGCACCGGTCAGATACGGATCGGGAAGAAGTCCCGAAATGCCAGTCATCTCGGTGAGCAGGTAGAGAAAGGCAGCAGAATGTAACTGCGAAAAGAACGTGAAGGTACGATCCCCCAGGTCCACTGCACTGCGAATACTCTTCTTCTGCAACTGCGCTATGTTCTGCTCAACCCAGGTGCGAGAGGACTGCTCGTTCATCTCTCCGAGCACCGCGTCCAGCATCGCCGGCGCAAACAGGTTGTCGAGTACGAGGTGCGGATAGGGCGCGGCCGTCCTGTACTCCTGCTGCAAGCTCTCAAGGTCGCGATCGAGGTGTATATCCCCGCGCTGAAAGGACAGGATCTTGTTCGTTCTGGTTGCCTCTGCAAGTACCATGGCCGCACCGCCTGGGGCACATACTAAGTGCCACGGTCAGAATAGGCTCACAGCAACAGAGACGTGTACAAATCCTAGGTCACGTGTACCGGGCAGGAGTAAGTAGCTTCGGTAACTCCTGCAACTTCTTGCCAGAACGAAACGACCCTTGTGCCAACCTTCTCCGGCCGAAAATCCTCGGCCCGGCGCAGCCCCTCGGCCGCCATCCGTTCCCGTTGCTCACCGTCGCCCAACACGGTAGCGATGGCGTGCGCCATCTCATCCACATTCTGCGGATCGAAATAGTAAGCTGCCCCTGCGGCGACTTCCGGGATCGAGGCCGCACGCGCCGCGATCACCGGCGTGCCGGTCGACATCGCCTCGAGCAGCGGAATCCCGAAGCCCTCCACGAACGACGGAAACAGCAGAGCTGCCGCCTCCTGGTAGAGCCCGCGCAACTCGTCTTCCGCGACATACGGTCGGAAATGTACCAGCGGCCGGATCTCCGGCAGCAGCCGGGCTCGATACTCCTCCGCATGCGATGCCAGCCCCACTACTTCGAGCGGGCGGGCGCTGCTTCCCGACATCTGCACGTACCGCGTGTAGGCCTCGAGCGCACCCTCTGAATTCTTGTGCGGCGCCGCGGACGTCACCATCAGCAAATGTCCGGCGCGATCCGCCAGAGCACGCGGCGCGAACCAAGCCGGTGAAACCGTGCACGGAATGACACGCACATCTGTTCCCGGATACTGCTCAAGAATCTCTCCGCGCGTGTGCTCGGACACGGTCAGCACGATCTCCGCTCGCCGGACCGAGGGCGCCACGCGCAGCCGGCGATAGCCATCATGCAGGCGGCTGCGCAGATCGGTCTTCCGGTATTGCTTCAGCAGGATGAGATCGTGCAACACCAAAAGGAGTTTGACGTTGGGCGGCAGACGCGGCGGAGCTACATTGTAAGGCGCCAGGAACGTATCAATCGCATGCCGTCGCAACAGCAGCGGCAGAGTCGCGACCTGCCAGAGCTGATAACGGCGGCCTGCCTGCACCACCGCTAGCTCGGAGTAGTTCTTCCCTTCCGTGGCGAATCCGGTGAACTGGTTCGCGTAGGGACCGAGCAGAGTGCGGAGCTGCGCCCCCTTGCCGGTTCCGCCATTCGCGGAAAGAAAAGCCTGAGCGTCATAACCAACTCGGCGCAAGCGGCCCTCGCTTCAAGAGATGCTGACTTCAGCGTCGGCCAGCGGAAGTGGCAGCCGCGCCATGCCCACACGTCGGCTCAACCGGATGCAACGTTCCTCCACCACCATACAGAACAGCCACGCCACCAGCAGGCTGCCCAGCACATATGGCAGAAACTGGGCGCGCGCAGAGAGCCGGTCACCTGCCGCGAAGCGCACGGAGAGCAGCACCGTCGGATGCACCAGGTACAGGCTGAACGAGATCAGCCCCAGCCACTGCGCAACCCGGGTGCGGAGAAGCTTCTGCAGCGGCACTGCATGCAGCGAGAGGACGATGACACCGCACGCGCCGATCCCCGCGGACCAGTTCCGCAGCGCCGTCTGCATTGCATGTGTGTGTAACGGCCCGGGCACGTGCGCCAGCACGACCGCGGCCAGGCGCTGATCGAACAGGTAGAGCAGTGCGGACAGCACACTGACTGCATAGGCCAGCTCACGTGGGGTGCGCTGCCAGATGCGTTGCAGCAGGTCACGATGCGCAGCCAGCAGGATGCCGAGAATGAACATGGCGGCGTAATGGCCGGTGATCAGCAGGTTGTAGCGCGCGCTCGTCTCCGGGCTTGCTCCGATCGCGACGACGGACAAGCTCGACAGCAGCAGCGCAGCGCTCATCTTTGCGCCAGCCGACAGGCTCTGGACCGAGCGCACCAGCCACGGCAGCACCGCCGAAATGCGCATCTCCTGCACCAGCGACCAGACAACGAACAGGTATTGCTGCGTACTGAAGACACCGATCAGTGCCACGTGGGCCAGGATCGGCCCCGGCGCCAGGGGCCGCGACCACGTATCGCGCAGCCAGGGTCCGATGTCAGGATGGTTATGCCAGCGCGCGTCTGCGAGCAGTGCCAACGCCAGCGCGCCAAGATACGGTCCGTAGATACGCACCACGCGGCGCAGCAGAAACTGCGGGTATGCCTGTCCGCGCCCGCGGAGATATGGCAGCGCCAGCACCATGCCGCTCAGCACAAAAAACATGGTGACCGCCTCGGGACCGGCGTGGAACGGCAACAAAGCCAGGTTCACCAGTTTGTGCGCGAAGCCCGCAGCCGGGTGTGTTGCCGGCAGCCACATCTCCTGGTAGTGAAAGAGCACGACGGAAAACGCGGCCAGCCCGCGCAGAGCGTCCAGCTCGGGCAAGCGCCGCTGCTCACAGGCAGGGCTCACCGCGCTGGGCGCATGGATCGCGGTGGAAACGTCGTTCTCTTGCCCCTCCGCAGCTCCCGTCCGGCTCATGCCAATACCGGCTCGTAGCTGCGCAACTGCCTCCACCGCTGCATCTCGTCGTTTAAGCCAATGCAGGCAATCACCGCCAGCACCCAATCCATCGTGGTCGCCGTCATCAGCCAGCCATCGTCGATATTGATCAGTACGGTGTAGAACAGGATGCTCAGGTAAAGGCCGACACGCGGCGAGTACGCTGGCGAGCGCAGCAGCCGCGCTCCCTGCGCCAGCGCGCGACCAAACATCGCCAGGATGATCCCGAGCCCGACCAGTCCGGTCTGCAGCGCGATCTCAAGCGGCCCGCTCTCTGCATAGCCGATGTTGGTCCAGTGGATCGCCAGCCCCACGCGGTTGCGCTCAGGATTTTCGAGCGTCCAATACGCGCCGAAGCCATAGCCAAAGAATGGCTGCTTCATCACGGAGCGCCAGACCTCGCGATAGATATCGGTTCGTCCGCTCATGGTGGGATCTTTGTTCAGCGCGTGCGCGATCGCGTCCCAGTTGGCAATGAACAGCGTCCCGCCAATGGCCACGACGCCGATGGTCGCCACCACCAGCAGCATCGCCTCTGCCGGACGCACCCGGCGATAGAGCTTCATCCAGCCAAGAAATCCCAGCAGTGCCAGCGTGCACAACCACGGTCCCTTCGCCTGGCTCATCACCACCATGAAGAGCATCAGCAGGCAATAGAGCAAGCGCCGGCTGCGGCGGTAGCCCGCAGCGAAGACCATCGGCAGCATCAGGTAGGTCGAGCTGATCGCGAGCGTGTTCTTGTGATCGCAGATGCCGTCCCACGCGCCGCCCGCATAGCCGATGAACAGGCCATAGCTGGGCAGAAAAATCACAAACAAGATACTGAGCACGGCCAGGCACATGCCCATGAAGATCAACAGCCGCATCAGCCGCTGCTGCGTCGTGCTGGTGTAGAGATACACGCCCAGCAATGTGCAGACCGTCACCTTGAATGACATCTGCACCGTCACCACCCGATTCACCGACCACAGCGCCGATACAAAGGCCAGCGCCAGGCTTGCGAACAGCAGGCCGTTGCGCTTGAGCGCACTCCAAATGCCCAACCAGCCGACGACTACAAACAACAGCTGGTACGCCGTGTCGACGTAGACCTCGTAATGCGCTCCGCGCGGCCCCACTGCTGACGCACCGAACTGGTACGCCTCATGCGTGCGCGCCGGTCCGGCGATAATCACCGCCTGGTGCGCTATCAGGATGAGAAGCGGCCAGAAGAGCAGCCACGTGCGCGCCTCCGTCCACACCGGCGTGTCAACGACGCTGCGCGCGGCGTGCCAGCCCCCCAGCAGTGGACGCGGCGCTGTGACCTCGACCCGCGTCAGCAAGCGCCGGTCAGGACCAGCTACCGGAAATACGCCTCCTGCCTGGCTCATGCGTGTGGCGGGTTGCCGGGACGGGAATGCCGTGCCGGGACGGGAGCCTTGCGGCTCCGCGCTCTCGTCTCTAATGCAGTGACGATTGCATCGTAATTGCGGTCGGGCTGATAGTTCGCGTCCAGCAGATTGGGCCGCAGCGGCGTCCCCTCGGGCGTCCGCGGGTACGTAGGGTCATCGTGCAGCCCTTCCAGCGTGATCGACGTGGCATACGGCGCCACCAGCTCCACGAACTCGCCGTAACGCTCGGCCACCGCCTGCTCGCGATCCGCAGGCGCGATCCCGCCCGTGTCCACATCGAGCTCCGTAATGTGCACTTCGAGACCCTGCTGGCGCAACTCCTCCATGAAGCGGGTCATGCCCGGCTTGTCCGTCGGGTTCGCGCCATGCAGATGTCCCTGGATGCCCACGCCCGTGATCGGCACGCCGGACTTGTGCAGCCGCAGCGCCAGCGCGAGCAACTGGTCGCGCCGCGTCACCTCGCCCGGCACCGCATGCTCGATATAGCACTCGTTCAGCAGCAGCCGCGCCTTCGGATCGGCAGCCGCCGCTGTGTGGAAGGCGAGGTCGATGTATTCCGGCCCCAGGAAGTCGAGCCACGGCTTCTTGCGCAGCCCATCCGGCCGGTTGTCGTGGTAAATGCACTCGTTCACCACATCCCAGGCATAAATGCGACCGCGGTAGTGCTCAACGACCTTTGTGATATGGCCGGTCAGCACCTGCCGTGCGTTCTGCGCCGTAACCTCTGCGGCAAACCAGCGTGGCAGCGCATTCGACCACACCAGGCAATGCCCGCGAAATTGCAATCCGTGCTGCTCCGCCCAGGCAACAGCGGCATCGCCGCCTGTGAAGTCAAAGGTGTCCGGCGTGGGGCGAAGCCGATTCGAGAACTTCAGGTCGTTGCCATCAGCGATCATGCCGAAGCCCGACGCGATGACGGCGGCCGCCGCTGGCTCAAAGGCCAGTTCGTGCTCCACGGTATAGGTCCCGAGCAGGATGCCGCTGTGCTGCGCTGCCTGCTTCAGACGCAACGCGGGCGCCAGGTCCGGTGCCGGGATGACGGTGCGCGTGCCGGCGTGGAGCGCCTGCGGGAGCGCCAGCGCTGCTGCGCCTGCCGCCAACCCCGCGACAAAGTCACGGCGCGTGACGCGCTCACTCATACGAGCCCTCGGGAAAGAAGAAGCCTTTGAACAGTCCGCGTGTGTGCGCCAGGCAGATGCTGGCATCGCGCCGCCGTCCCCGCGCGCCCACCATCACCACGCGCAGCACGTCGTAGATCATCAGGCTCGCCCAGAGCGTGGGCAGAGAGTGACGCCGCACCAGCCGGCCCATGCCCGCGCCATAGCTGACCGCGCGATCGAGCCCCACTGCACCGCTCATCATGTCGCGCCGCGGATGATGAATGTGGAAGCTCCGGTCGAAGCGGCCGCGCAGACCGGTCGACAGCAGGCGCAGCACGAAGTCCGTCTCCTCGCCGCGCGCCAAGAGCGGGTCGAAGCGCACCCCGCTGCCATTGCCCAGCGCTGCGCCCGACAGGAAGAGGCTGGAGCAGAAGGTGGTGCGCAGGCAGTTCCACGCCGTGATGTCGCAGACATCCTGGATCCAGCGATTGCCGCTCGGAATTCCCTTCTCATCGAGCGCGCCCACCGCCAGCACGGCATACTCCGAGCTCTCCTGAAACCAGCGGTCGATCGCATCCAGCAGTCCGGCCGGGTACCAGCAATCATCATCCGGAAAGGCGATGATCTCCCCACGTGCAGCATCGAGGCCGAGATTCCGCGCCGCCGATACGTTCTGCTCCGCGGTACGAATCACCCGGAGGTCCAGCCGTCCGCGCAACCCATGAGTCAGCGCCAGCACGCGGTCGTCCGTGTTCTGGTCGACCACGATGACCTCGCAGTCCGGGCGGCGCTGCGCGATGATCGAGTCGAGTAGTAACCCGAGCTCCGTGGTGCGGCCGCAGGTGGCGACGATCAGGCTGAAGCGAATCAATGCGCGCCTCCTCGGCCGGCGGAGCGGTGGCGGACCTCAGCGGCTGTCCGGCGATACGTGTCTGCTGGGCAGAATTCGGGCATGATCTCGGGCGCGGCGGTTATGGGTGCGGGTGGCTGATCAATCCGCCCGGCTGGCCGGGCAGAAAGGTCACGGAGATTTCGGTGGCAACGTCGGCTGGCTGGCCTTCCACCATGTAGGGGTGAAACCGGTACAAGCGCGCCGCACTCATCGCGGCAGCCTCGAGTGCGCTGTCGCCCTCGCCGGCATAGAGTGGCTGCACGGTTCCGGTATGACGCACCAGTGCGTGCACCACGACGGTCTTGGCTTTCGTTTGATCCACACCTGGCGGAAACGAGGGCGTCACCATCGTCGTGCAGAGCGCAGCCATGCGTCCGGCCGGGACCGTCACCCGGCCGGGGTGCGTCACGTTGGCGTTCGGACCCGGCGTCTGGGCACGCGCCGCCGTCGGCCCTGCCAGAAGCAGGACAACGGCCAGGGACCCGGGCCGTGTGAACCGCAGTCGCTTAGGGAATGGCATAGATGGCAGCGCTCGAGGTGGAGGCAGCGATCGATGAGCCGGAAAGCGCGATGTTCTTCATCCAGCTGAACGGCACGTAGATGATGTCGTTGGCCTGCAGGTCTATGTCCGGGACCTTGCCCTTTTCCATGTCGTCCAGGCGGATCCGGCTCTCTGTCTGGCCATGGTCGGTATTGCGGATCAGGCGCACCTTCGAGGACACGGCCGTCTTGTTGACCGAACCGGCTCGCGCAATTGCCTGGAGCATGGTCAGGTGCGGGTCGTTCGCCGACATGGCAAAGCCGCCGGGCCGCGCCACGTCACCGAGAATGTACACAATCGGCGCCTTGGGCACGATCACCGTATCGCCGGGCCGCACTACCACCGGGTCGGACAGCATCTTCTCCGGATCGTTCGAGAGCAGATAGCCGATCTCCTCGCCCGTGCCATGACGCCGCAACGTCACCCGGCGATCGGCTAGGTCGGTCACACCGCCGGCCAGCGAGAGCACCTTCAGGATGGGCTGCGATGTCGTCAGCGGATAGGAGCCCGGCGTGCGCACCTGCCCCAGCACCGACACGTCCTGCGACGCGTACTCCTGCACCCGCACACTGACCTGCGGATGGCGCATGACGTTCTTGCTGATCAGCATCGACTGCACCTCGGCCGCCGCAGCTGCCGGGGTCATGCCGGACACCGGCACCTCGCCGAGATACGCCAGCGGAATCTTCCCTGCGTCGGTGACCCGCACCTGCTGTTCGAGTTCAGGTGTGTCGAGCACGCTGATCTGGATCAGGTCGCCCGGCCCGATCAGCAGGCTCTCCGTGCCGGTCGTCGGCAGCGTGGCGAGCTTGGCAGCGGCGGCCGACTGCGCCTGCCCCGGAAGCGCCGGTGCAAGCAGCAGAAGCAGGAGAGCGAAGGCCGGCCCGCGCATCAGACTGCCCTCCGATCCGAACCTGTGGCGGTGTAGCCGTAGTAGCCGTATTCGACGCTCTTCTCGTTGCGGATCCCGTTCAGCACGATCCCGTGCCGTCCCAGGCCCTGCATCTCGAGGATGTGGCAGGTCCGGCTGAGCGAAATGCGATCGGTCTGATTGTGCCGCGCCACGATCACGGTGTAGTCCACCAGCGGACTCAGCACGGCCGAGTCGGTCACCGGCAGTACCGGCGCGCCGTCAATGAAGATGTAGTCGTAGGTGCCGCGCCAGCGATCGAGCAGCGCCAGCATGGCGTCGGAGCCGAGCAGTTCGGACGGCAGCTCCGGCGGCGACCCCGCTGCAAGAAAATCGAGCGTCGCGCCGCGCCCCACCGCCAGCGTCTCCGGCTGAGGCAGGGTGATGCCATCGCTGCTCATCAGGTGCTCAAGGTGCTCGCTCAGACCCTCGGTTGCCGGCCGTCCCAGCCGCTCATGCAATACCGGCGTGCGTAGATCGGCATCCACCAGCAGCACGCGCTTGCCACTCTGGGCGAAGACGGCAGCCAGGTTCACGCTGAGCAGGCTCTTGCCTTCCTGCGGCAGCGAGCTCGTGATCAGCACCACTTGCGGCGGTGGCTGGTCGCCGCGCCGCTGCGTCAGCGTGGTGCGCAGGGCGCGCAACGACTCCGTATACGGAGCCCGCGGTGCGTCCGTCGCAATCATCGGCGCGACATCTGTTGCGAGCGCAAACTTTCCGCCATTCGGCGACAGCAGCGTCACCCGGTCGCCGCCACCGCGCCCGGTCAGCCGCTTGCTCGCGCCCGGATGGTGTGGCAGGAATGCGATGGGTGCGACAAAGCCAAGCGATGGCAGATCGCCGATGCGCTGAATGCGCGTGTCCGTCGCCTCGCGGAACAGTGCGGCGCAGACGGCGAGGAACATCCCGCCGACCATGCCGCCGCCGAGGTAAAGGATCATGTTCGGCTTGGCCGGACGCGCCGGCACCTCGGCCGGATCCACAACCGTGATGTTGCTCGAGCGGAGACCGGCGATCAGGTCGGCCTCTTCCAGCCGCTTCAGCAGGCTCGCGTAGAGCTCCCTGCTCTGCTGCGCCTCCTGGCGCGCAATCTCGTAGCCAACTGCGTTGCCATTCAGCTGCCGCGCCTCGGTCTTCTCCTGGTCATAGGCCGCTCGGTCCCGCGCCTCGACGTTCTGCGCGACTTCATAGTCGTTGCGCGCGCGCGCCTTCAGCCGCTGCGTCTCCTGCGCAATCGACTGGTTGATGTCACGCATCTTTGCTTCCAGCTCCTGGACCTTTGGGTAGCCGGGCCCGAACTTGTCGTTCGCCTCGGCCAGCTCGGCCTGCGCCTGGGCCTGCTGTGCACGGAGCCCCTGCAGCAGGGTCAGCGAGTTGTTCAGCCCGCTCGACGCGCCGCTCGTTGTCGCGCTGCCGGCCAGCCCGGAGATCAGTTCGGGATCGCCATTCTCCACCACCTGGTCGATCGCGCCCTTGACCACACGCGCCGACTCCGCCTGCGCCAGTTGCGCCGTTAGCTGCTGCAGCCGGTCCAGAGCCGGCGTGTAGACCTGCTCGCGGCCTTGCGTGTCGGTCTGCCCCAGCGTGAACATTCCCGAATCATGCTGCAGCGCCACCAGCCGCGCCTGCAGCGCCTCGCTCTGCGCCTTCAGGTCGGCGAGTTGCTTCTGCAGCCACTCGGAGGCCTTGGCCGTCGCCACCTGCCGGGTCTCGAAGTTGTAATTGACCAGATCCTTGACCAGCTCGTTGACGACCGCGGCCGCCACCTGCCGGTCGGAGCTCAGGTACTCGACACTGATCAGCCGGGTGCCGGAGACGGCCTCGACCTTCAGGTGCGACTCGAACGTCTTCACTGCGTGCGTACGGCGGCCCGGAGCCTGGGCCAGCGGTACGTTTTTCGGATCAGGCAGCCCCTTCGTCGCGAACAGGCCCATGGCCCAGCCGATGGGGTTGAACTTGGGCTGGAAGTCTGCCGTCTTTTCGAGGTCGAGTGCTTCGACCACGCGCAGTGCCAGCGCGTCCGACTTGAGGATCTGCGCCTCGGTCTGGAGCGTGATATTCGACTCGATCGCGTCGCCCGCGGCTTCCCCGCCATGGACGCTGTCCATGCCGACCGCGTCGGCGGATTCCTTCTGCACCTGGATCTGCGCGGTTGCTTTATACAGTCGTGTCGCGGTGACAAATGCCGTGATCGCCAGCACCATCGTGATCGCGAACACCAGCGCCATGATCCCGCGACGGCGGCGCAACAACTCCAGCAGGTCCGACAGCGTGAGCTCGCGCGGAGCAGCACCGTGCTGGGGCGGCGGCGTCTGCGGATCCAGCAGCGTCGACAGCGCGTGCGGCGCAGGCGAGGGCAATTCCATACGGTATCTCGTGTCCATCATAGGCAGTTCCTGCTTGCGCGCGGCCCGCGCTCCTCAGCTATGTATCTCCCGCGAACCCCAAAAGGTTCCGGAGGAGGTAGTAAAGAAACAACACGTTTCCGATGAAGTACCGGCGAGCCAGCCGGCGCGGCTCCTGGGCCAGACGGAATGCCCATTCCAGGCCCATGCGCTGCACAAACACAGGCGCCCGCCGAAACTCCCCGGCAATGATGTCCAGGCTGCCCCCCACCCCCACCGCCACCGGCACGTGCAAGGGCCGGATGTGCTCGTCGATGAAGAACTCCTGGGTGGGCGCGCCCAGTGCCACAAACAGAATCGCCGGGTGGCTCCTCTCGACCGATGCGAGCACCTCGCGGCGCTCCTCCACATCGTCGAGAAATCCACGCGGTGGGCAACTCGTGCCCGCGACGTTCAACC
>NZ_JBMGJV010000015.1:0-88688 GCF_051025295.1 Candidatus Dedyshia acidiphila
GGGGGGTGGCGATCGCGTCGGGGTTCTTGGATTTCGCACGACGGCGGTCGACCAGCTTGTCGACGACCTTCATGCCGTCGGCAACGGCGTCGTTCGCTGCGGACTGCAGGTCCGGATCGAGTGACGTATAGACGCGCAGCCCCTGCGAGCTGTATTGCGCCTCGCCGTAGCTGTGGACGAGCTGGTCATGGACAATGTCGATGAAGTACGGGGCAAGGCCACCATCGATGGTGCCGGGTGCGAGCCGCAGTGGCTCCTGGCTGGCGGCCCGGGCCTGCGCTTCGGTGATCGCATGCGTCTCGACCATCGCGCCCAGCACCACGTTGCGGCGGGTGATGGCGCGCTTGGCGTGGCGGTAGGGGTTCAGGCCGCTGGGCTGCTGGATCATGCCGGCCAGCAGTGCAGATTCAGCCAGGTCGAGCTGACGGACATCCTTGCCGAAGTAGGCGTGTGCGGCCTCGCCCACGCCGTAGATACCGAACGAGCCCTGCTGACCCAGCGGCACCTGGTTCGCGTACATCTCGAAGATCTGCTGCTTGGTGAAGCGCTGCTCGAGCTGGAAGGTGATCGCGATCTCAATCAGCTTGCGCTTGATATGCCGCGCGGGCGAGAGGAACAGGCCGCGCGAGAGCTGCATGGTCAGTGTGGACGCGCCACCGCGGTAGCGACGATCGCCGACCAGGTCGTGATACATCCAGCCGACAAGCGAGTAGTAGTCGACTCCACCATGGGAGAAGAAGCGACGGTCCTCAATCGAGGTGACAGCCTGGACCAGGGCGGGGGGCAGCTCGTCGTAAGTCACCAGGCGACGCCGGGCGCGGTTCGCGCCTTCTGAGAGTGACGTGATGAGCTGGGGCTCCAGCTCATAGGCAACCAGCGACTGGCCACCATCGCCGGCGATGGCAGTGACGCGCTCGTCACTGAACCGGATGGTGGCGCCTTCCTGCGTGTGGTACGACTGGGGGCCAGGGTGCACGGCGATCGTCTCGCCGCGCAACTGGTAGCTCCCCATCGGGGATTCCTTGCCGCGGCCATCGGAGTAGCCGGCAAAGCGGAGCTGTTCGGCGACGGCTGCAGCCGTCAATTTTTGCCCGGTGCGGATTTCGCGCGGCGCGGCGTAGATGCGCGGCGTCTGGGTGAAGACGGGGCCGCGCAGCCGCTCGTCAACCACCTGTTTGTACTTGCTGGAGTAGTAGCTGAAGGTGATGCCGAGGATCAGCAGGACGAACGTGACCGCGATCGCGGTGATGGTCAGCACCGTCTCCCACAGGGGACGCTGGGCAGTGTGGCGGGCGGGCGGTAGCTTCAGTTTGACTGCCAATGTATCCATTTCTCCCCGGCTTCATTGCCGGAACGTGCGCTCCGCAGAGCCGGTCTCTCCCGAAAGAACGAGGGAGTTTCCTGATTGGACGCGAAGCGCCGCCCCGACGGGTGCGCCTCCGGCGTCCTACGTTGCCGCAGACTCCAACATGATACCGGCGTCGAGAGCTCGACTGGCGGCGAGATGGCCGGAGATACCTGAAAGACAGAAAGCTGCGCCCGGAGCGAGGCTCCGGCGTGGCAGGAACGTTAACGCCAGTCACGGCGGAACATGCCGAAGAACGGCTGGTTCAGTCGACGGGCAGGACTTCCCGAAGCGCTGTGGCTGCATCCGAGAGGGGTATCTCCCGGGTGGCGGTTCGGTCCGCGGCGGTGGCTCGGACGACTAACTCGACCAGTCCGTCGGCAGTCTTTTTCCCGACATTGATGCGGTACGGGATGCCGATCAGGTCGGCGTCCTTGAACTTCACGCCTGCGCGCTCGTCGCGATCGTCCAGCAGCACATCGAAGCCGGCTGACTCGAGGTCCTTCGCGATCTGCTCGCCGGCTGCGAGCAGTCCAGCGTCCGCGATATTCGTCACAGTCACGACGACCTGAAACGGGGCGATGGACGGCGGTAGCCAGAAGCCGTTCGCGTCGTTGCTCTGCTCGATCGCAGACGTCAGAATGCGCTCGATGCCGATGCCGTAAGAACCCATAATCGGCGTTACTTCTTTGCCGTTCGGATCGAGTACGCGCGCGCCCATCGACTCCGAGTAGCGACGGCCCAGCTTGAAGATATGACCGATCTCGACGGCCTTCGCGATCTTGAGCGGCGCGCCGCACTCGGGGCAGCCTTCGCCTTCGACGGCGTTGCGGATATCTGAAGTGACAGTCGCCTGGAAATCGCGACCCGGCGTGACGTTGCGGAAGTGATAGTCGAGTTCGTTGGCGCCGGCGACAAGATTCGTGCGGCCTTCGAGGGCTTTATCCATCACGGTCTTCATTGCCGACGTGGGCCGTCCCACGGGGCCGAGATAACCGGCCGGACCGCCGAACCAGCGAGCGAGTTCCTCTGCCTGCATGTAGCGCAGTTCACGTGCACCGGTCACGGACATCAGCTTGGTCTCATTCACCGAGTGATCGCCGCGCAGAAACACTGCGAGCGGCGTCCAGACGCCCTTGTCATCGAGCGCCATGTAAGCCAGGCACTTGATGTCGTGCTCCGGCTTGATGTTCAGGAAGGCGACGATGTCGGCGATGGCCGCCTTGCCCGGCGTGTGGATGCGCTCGGGCTTGCCGTCGGCCGTGGGCGCCAGGTCTTCGACATCCGCCAGCTTCGACGTCGCCTTCTCGATGTTTGCCGCATAGTCGCACTGTGCGCAGGAGGCGATCAGGTCTTCGCCGGCGTCGGTGTAGACCATGAACTCCTGCGACTGCGAACCGCCCATCGCGCCGGAGTCTGCTTCAACCGCGACGAACGACAGACCGCAGCGGCGGAAGATCGCGCGGTAGGTCGCATCGTGTTTGCGGTAGCTCTCGTCCAGGCCGGCATCGTTCAGGTCGAAGGAGTAGGCGTCCTTCATGGTGAACTGGCGGACGCGCAACAGGCCGGACTTGGGACGCGGCTCATCGCGGAACTTGGTTTGAATCTGATACCAGATCTGCGGGAGCTGCTTGTAGCTGCGCAGCTCGCTGCGCGCGATCATCGTCATGATCTCTTCGTGCGTCATGCCGAGACACAGATCCGCGCCCTTGCGGTCCTTGAGGCGGAACATGTTCTCGCCCATGCCGGTCCAGCGGCCGCTCTCTTCCCAGGGCTCGCGGGGCAGCAGCGCAGGCAGATAGAACTCCTGCGCAATGCGGTCCATTTCTTCACGCACGATCGCGATGATCTTGTTGAATGACCGCTGGCCGAGAAAGAGATATGAGTAAAGGCCAGCGCCGAGCTGCCGGACATAGCCGGAGCGAAGCAGAAACTTGTGACTGGCGACCTCGGCGTCGGCCGGTGCTTCGCGGAGGGTAGGGATGAAGAGCTGGGACCAACGATGCATGCGGGTAGGGTCGTCTCTTTCGCGCGGCAGATCTTTGAATGTAGCGATTCCCTCAAGTGTAGCGGACTGCCGGATGGATACCCATGTCGTGATAGGAGTCGGACGTGGTCGATGAATCGACTCATCGCCTACGACAGCGCCGTGTTCAGAAGGAATCGCTCAAAGACCAGGCAGTCTACTGGGAATGGTACGGTAGCTGGCAGCCGGAGATACGGCACGGCTTCGCAAGCTGCATCTGAACACAACAGGCAATGATGAGGGGGCAAACGCAGGTGAGGAAGGGACGAGGAGTGCTGCTGGGGCTGGGGCTGGTCGCGGCGTTGAGCATGACAGCGTGCGGCAACAGCGGGCCGCCTGACTTCAACCTGATGCTGGCCAGCGGTCAAACCGCGGCGACAACCGTGCCGCAGGGCGGAACCACAAATCTGTCGTTCACCGTTGCGGCGGTGAAGGGCTCTGCGGGCAGCATCACTCTGGTGCTGAGCGGGCTCCCCGCAAACGTGGGCGTGTCTCCCGGGTCGGCGACAGTCGGCATCGGGTCCACGCAGGTCTTTGCCGTGACCGCCGCGTCCAACGCTACCGTGACGACAACGCCGCTGACGCTGACGGCGACTGGCACCTCCGGCAATCCGCTGTCGTCTGCATCGATCACGCACACGCAAACGTTGACGCTGGCCGTGACTGCTCCCCCGGCGCCCTGATGCTTCGGGACAACTAGGGCCCGGCGGACTCATTCATCGAGGCAGGCATGGCCGCCTGCGGTAACGTGAAGTGCTTAAGCGCGAGCGGCTCCGGCTGCTCGCGTCCTTCGACGATGCGGTAGGCGCGATCCACCGCGACTCCACGAAACACTTGCGTTGTGTTTGACGCCGGCCACTCCACCGTGATCGTGACCGGCCCGGCGCTGCGGCCGACGCCGATGTGCTGACGCAGCGGGTTGCCCCCAAAGCTCGAACCGAACCCGACGGCACGGTAGATCTCCTGCGCGCCATATGTGCCTGGTGTGGTGACGTGTACGACTGCTCCAACAGCAGAGCGGTTGCTGCGTGTGCCTTCCAGCAGCAGCGTGATTGAGTGCATGCCGGGTGTACCGGGGTTGCGATAGAGCACGCTCCGATAGTTGTCCCCCGGCAGCGCGCCGCCCATCTCTTCAAAGATGTCTTCGCTGCCCTTGTTGCCGATGTCGCCGAAGGCGATGCTATGGCCCTTTTGCAAATGG
Organism: Candidatus Dedyshia acidiphila; assembly: GCF_051025295.1. Taxonomy (NCBI): domain Bacteria; kingdom Pseudomonadati; phylum Acidobacteriota; class Terriglobia; order Terriglobales; family Acidobacteriaceae; genus Candidatus Dedyshia; species Candidatus Dedyshia acidiphila. The sequence continues at coordinate 4,573 of NZ_JBMGJV010000015.1, forward strand.
CCGAAGCCGCCCGCGGTCGTCACGTCCTCAAAGCGGCGGCCATGATCATTCCGGAACATGCGGTTCGGCAGCAGGGATGTGTAGAGCGAGTCGCCGGTGCCGAGGTAGACGTCGAGCCAGCCGTCGTTGTCGAGGTCACCGAAGCTTGCGCCCATCACGAGGATCGCGCGGTCCAGATGCATCTCGTGCGAAACATCGCGGAAGGTGCCGTTGTGCTCGTTGTGGTAAAGCCTCGGCGTCTCGGCGTGCGAAGGCAGACCCGCTTCAAATGCGCCGATCTCCTCCGGTGTTGAGGAGTAGCCCGCGACGAACAGGTCAGGCCAGCCGTCGTTGTCGTAGTCGAAAAACCAGGTGGTGAAGCTCTCACGAGGCTCGGCCACACCAGCGGCCGCAGTCACGTCCGTGAAGCGCCAGCGTGTGGGGTGCGCCGCGTTATCACCGGGGGATGAGCCATCGTTGCGGAAGAGCCGGTTCGATGCGCCCTTCACGGACAAGTAGAGGTCGGGACGGCCGTCGTTGTTGTAGTCGCCCGCAGCTGCGCCCTTCACGAAGCCGAGATCGGCGAGTCCGCTGGCAGAAGCGATGTCGGTGAACGTGCCGTCGTGATTATTGTGGAAGAGCTGCGAGGGATGCGCATCGCCCGGTGTGGACTCGTGCGGCACGAACAGGTCGAGCCAGCCGTCGCCATCGAAGTCGAGGAAGACAGCAGTCTGCGTGGGGTGTGGCGAGAAGACGCCAGCGCGACGAGTCAGATCTTCGAACGTCCCATCGCCGCGGTTATGCAGCAGCGAGAAGGGATATGCGCCATGCTTTGCCCACCACCCGCCGCGCAGCACGACAAGATCGGGGTAGCCGTCGTTGTCGTAGTCGGCGCAGATCATATTGAGGCCGCCGACCTCGCCGGTCAGGCCAGCGCGCACGGTTACGTCTTCGAACGTGCCATCGCCGCGATTGTGGAACAGATGCATCTGGTCCATGGGACCCGAGCTCGATACCGCAAGGTCGAGCAAACCGTCCCCATCGAAGTCTTCCAGGATCGCCCCACCTGCGTGACCCATCGTTGCCAGACCAGCCTCCGGCGCGACGTCCTCGAACGCAGCCAGAGGGTATTCCGAACGGAAGAGAGCGGGTGCAATCAGGAAGGCGCGCGGCACCTGGTCGGGGTAGCGGCCAAGCTGCATGTAAGCCAGGTTAAGCAGCCAGCGAGCGCTCGCGTCATTCGGATCGATGGCCAGTGCCGCGTTCAACGCACGCACAGCGCCCTCCGCGCCATCCGGCCGGTGGTGCATGCCGCTCGCGTCGATGGGGAACAGGCATGACTTTGTCGCGTGCTGCGCAAGGCAGTTCTGCTGTTCGCCGAGCCGCAGGTAAGCCAGGCCAAGCTGCGCGTCGAGCGCATGCATTGTCTCGCGTGGCATCGCAGGCTGCGCCGTGGCGGCCTTCTCGAGCAGGGCGGTCAGCGTGCTGACCGCGCCTGCGCTGTCGCCTGCACCGAGCAGTTCGTTTGCCAACGTCTCGCGAATCGTAATCTCGGTTGGCAGATCGAGCGGGCGCTTCAGCACGGCGCGGTAGTAGGCGGCGCGCGACTCCTGCTTGTTTGGGTCCGTTTTCCAGTCCTGAGCGAGGAAGAGCGAGCGGAGCGTCGCGCCCATCTCACGCGTCGAGTCACCCGTTGCGTTCGCAGGCGCGGTCTGCGCGTAAGTCGGTAACGCGAGCAGCACGATGAGGGAAAACCGGGCCAGGAAAAAGCTGAGATGAGGAGACAGCATCACGAGAGGCTGACTGAGCTTAACGCAGCAGAAAGACGGCTGTCAGTGTGCGGGAACCGATGCGTTTGTCTCCGGCAGCGGCAGATACTGACCTTCGCGGAAGCGAAGCCGTTCTATCGCTGTGTAAGGGACGACTGCGGGTGCCGGATGTGCTTCGCCTTTCTTCGGCTTGCGAACAGAAGCTGGCGCAGGCAGACCCAATTGCGTGCCGCTGCCCGTCAGCACGAGATCGTCGTAGTCCTGCCCGGGCACGTCGGCAAAGCGATCGCTGCGCTGCCATGCATAGCAGGGATCGCCCAGGGGACTCTGCGCGCCGCATGCGGGGCTGTTGCTGTAGCCGGTCTCGCCGGCAAAGGCGCGCTCCACATCGTCCTGCCAGGGAACCAGCAGGCTCATGCTGCTGCTTGAGAAATCGCTCGCGGTGATGTGGCTTTCAAGCCGCACGCCGTGGAGCCCGCCGCCGAGTGGGACAATTCGAACCGCAGGTGGCAGGCCACGGCTGCCGCGCAGATCGACCGCCTCGTTCTCACTTTCCAGCACCCAGGTATTCAGCCGGCGCGTGAACACGGCCATGCCGAGGACGGGCTGGCAACTGAAGCAGCGGAAGAAATCGTCCCCCGGACGGCCCGGCTTGTCGCTGCGATGAGGAACTGCAGCAGTTATGACAACGTGGCGAGGATGACCCGACTGGTCGTACCCGGCTTCGAAGATGACGACGATGTCGACAGGATCTTTGGGGGCGAACCACGACCCCGCCAGATCAACATCCGGATGATCGGGAAGGTTGGCACGGGCCGTGCGGGTGCTCGCGTCCCAGCGGCCGTACCAGTGCTGCATCGCCTCGTTCAGGTCGAAGGCACGCGGCCCCTGGTGTGCGGTCGGCGCAGTGCGACGGCAGCCGCCGACCAGCAATAGAACGGCCGCCAGGGCCACGATGGAATGCGCGTGCTGCACGCCCCCCATGCTAGTGCAACGGCAGTGGGCGCGCGGCAGGGAAATTCAGAGATCAGACCAGGGGCGAACTAAAGCAGTTCCATCCCCCACAGATCGTGCAGATGGAGAATGCCCAGCGCGCGCTGCGCCTCATCTGTCACCACGAGCGAGGTAATGCGCCGCTCTTCCATGACGGCGAGGCCACGCGCGGCCAGCTCGTCCGGCGTGATGGTGCGCGGCTCGGGGTTCATTGCGTCACGCGCTTTCAGCAATAGCGACTCCGGTCCCCGCGCCTCCAGGAGGCGACGCAGGTCGCCGTCAGAGATCAGGCCGACGAGGCGGCCCTCCGCATCCACCACCGTCGTCACGCCGAGCTTTTTGCGCGACATCTCGTAGATCACGTCGGGCATCCGGGTTTCCGCGCCAACGGCCGGCAGCCCATCGCCGGCGTGCATCAGGTCGCGGACGGAGGCCAGCTTCTTGCCCAGCTTGCCGCCGGGGTGCAGCGATGCGAAGTCTTCTGCGCGGAAGCCCTTGCGCAGCGACACGGCGATCGCCAGGGCATCGCCCAGCGCCAGCATGGCTGTGGTGGATGCCGTGGGCGCCAGCCCCAATCCACAGGCCTCGCCGGGCACGGAGCAGTCGAGCGCTACATCGCTGGCTCGCGCGAGCGTCGAATTCAGGTCGCAACAGAACGAGATCAGTGCATCGCCGATGCGCTTCAGTGTGGCGAGCAGGCGAAGGATCTCTTCGGTCTCGCCTGAGGCTGACAGTGCGAGCACAAGGTCACCTTTGGCGAGGACACCGAGATCACCGTGCACCGCCTCAGCGGGGTGGAGAAACAGCGCCGGCGTGCCGGTAGACGAGAGCGTGGCAGCGATCTTTTGCGCGATGATGCCGCTCTTGCCCATGCCGGTGACGACCACGCGGCCGCGCGACTCTCCGCAGCGCAGCACCAGCTCGACCGCAGCGGCAAAGGGTGCCGCCATCGCACCTTCGAGGCGCGCCGCCAGCGCGAGCAGCCCCTCGGCCTCAGTACGCACAAGGCTGGCCGGCGTCGTCACCGTGGAGGGCTTTGTGGGTCTCACCATAACGTCACCAAACCATAGCAGGCAGATCGCACGGCACGGAGACGGCCAGTTAGAATCGAGCGGGAGGGCTGCAATCCCTTGAAGCGAAATGCTGGAGTGGTGGTTGTCGTGCTGGCGGCACTGGGGCTGATGTTCTGGTCCGGCTACCAGAACCTGGAACGCCGGCGTGCCGCGCAGAAGGCACAGCCGCATGTGACGCTGCTCGACCAGTCAAACCAGACGGTGCAGCAGGATGTAGCCTCCGACGAGGGGCTGCCGAACCTGCGTGGCAAAAAGGCGCCGCAGTTCACGCTGCGCAACACGGAAGGCCGCAAGGTTTCGCTCGAGGACTACAAGGGCAAAGCCGTGCTGATCAACTTCTGGGCGACATGGTGCGCTCCCTGCAAGCTCGAGATGCCGTGGTTCGTTGAACTCCACAAGCAGTACGCGCCGGAGGGGTTTGAGATTCTCGGGGTGAGCGAAGACGAGCCGCGCGACCGGCCGGAGATTGGCAAATTTGCTCAGAAGATCGGCGTGAACTATCCCATCCTGCTTGGCGATGACGCTGCGTCCAAGGCCTACGGTGGCGTCGAGTTCCTGCCGACCTCCTATTATGTGGGGAGGAATGGCAAGGTAATCGAAGAGACGGCGGGTTTGGTCTCGCGCGACGAGATTGAGGCCAACATCAAGAAGTCTCTGGCGGCGCGATGATGCGCATTCTCTGCGGGATTGCTCTTTGCATGCTGGCCAGCGCCGCGATCGCAACAGCGCAGAAGCTGCCGTGGCAGAACACGCCCACCACGGGCGCGGATCAGATTTCCTCGACAGTGCGCTTTGACGGCCCGGGCACAGCCACGATAGCTGCTGGCAAGCCGCAGACCATTGAGCTGCACTTCCGCATCCAGGACGGCTATCACATCAATTCGCACGTGCCGCACGAAAAGAACCTGATCCCGACTCAGCTGCTCGTCGTGGATGGTGCCGGTCTGACTGTCTCTGCTGTCGACTTTCCCGTCGGCTCGGACATGGGGCTGAGCTTCGCGCCGAACGAAAAGCTGAGCGTTTATACCGGCGACCTGACGCTGCGTACGCATGTGCGGGTCACGCCGGGCACACATGAACTTGATGGAGCGCTGCGCTATCAGGCGTGCGATGCGAACGCATGTCTCCCGCCCCGCAAGCTGCCGGTTTCCATCAGCCTCAACGCTAAGTAGTAGCGGCCAGTGCGGGCGTACATGCGTGGTAGCATCCCGCGTATGCTCCGACCCCATTCGTTGCAGGCAGCGCTGCTGCTTGCACTCTCTGCCGGCTCCGCATTCGCCCAGACATCAGCCGACGCAACCGCTCAGACGCCGCAGGCGCGCATCGCGAAGCTTCTTTCTGCTACGCCCGGTGCGTGGACGCCCGCACAGATTGCGACGATGGAGCGACTGCGGGATGCAGCGCTCGCGGATCCCTATGCGTATACGGAGCTGCGCCACATGACGGATAACATCGGTCCACGTCTCGCTGGTTCCGCACAGGCAACGCAGGCTGTGGATTGGGTGGCACAGCAGATGCGTGCACTCGGTGCGACGGTCACGATCGAGAAGACGACGGTGCCGCACTGGGTGCGCGGTGAAGAGACGGGCATGCTGACCGCGTGGCCCGGCATGGCGCCACAAACGACACAGAAGATCGTGCTGACGGCGCTCGGCAGCAGTGTTGGGACACCGAAGACCGGCCTGGACGCGGCAGTTGTTGTCGCTGACTCGTTCGCTGATCTGAAGGCGCTGGCTGCGGACGCGGTGAAGGGAAAGATCCTGCTCTTCAACGAAAAGTTCGACAAGGAGCTGGCTGCACAAGGGCGCGGCGGTGAGGCGTATGGAGAAGCCGTCGTGTATCGCGGGGCAGCGCCGGCTGTTGCGGCGTCGGTGGGCGCCGCTGCTGTGCTGGTGCGTTCCGTCGGCGGTGCGGATTATCGACTGCCCCACACCGGCATGACGTACTACATGCCTGGCGTGCCAAAAATCCCGGCAGCCGCGGTCACGGCCGAAGACGCGGACCTGCTGAAAAACCTGACAACCCAAGGTGAGGTGCGCATGCACCTGACGCTGACGCCGGAGACGCTACCGCGTGTCGAGAGCGCGAACGTGCTGGCCGACTGGAAGGGAAGCGAGCACCCGGAGCAGGTGGTAATCGTGTCCGGCCATCTTGACTCGTGGGATCTGGGCACCGGCGCGATCGATGACGGCGCCGGCATTGTTGTCTCCATGGAGGCCATTCACCTGTTGCAGAAACTCGGAATTCATCCAAAGCGCACGATTCGTTTCGTCGCGTGGATGGACGAGGAGCAGGGCTCCGATGGCGCGCAGAGTTATGCGCAGGACTACGCGGGCGAGATCGCGAATCACATCGGTGCGATCGAGTCCGACCTGGGCGCGGGCCACCCCACTGGGCTGGCGTTCCAGGGCGGCGCGCAGCTTGAGGACTGGCTTCAGCCGATCTCGCGCGTGCTCGCGCCGATTGGTGCGCCATTGCTGGTGCGCAGTCCGGAGACGGGCGAAGACATCAACACAATCACATCGAAAGGTGTGCCTGGCTTTGCGCCGATCCAGGACAGTCGCTACTACTTCAACTATCACCACACGCCGGCCGACACCTTCGACAAGGTGAACGCCCGTGAACTGGCCGAGAACGCGGCCGTGATGGCTGTGACCGCCTACGCACTGGCGGATGCGGAGACACCCGCGCCGCGGTAGCTCATTCCGAGACCTCGAGGCCGATTGAACGCATGAGTGCAAGCGCGTTGGTGCTGTTCGCAATGCCGGGCGTGAGCCGGTAGTCGAAGTGGAGTGCGCCGCCAGCGAACTGATCGCCGAAATGCACGTTGCTGGCGCGGCAGCCCATCTGTTTTGCAATCTCCGTCAATGCGAGATCGTGCGTCGTGATGATGCCAATCGCGTGCCGGGCCACGAGGCTGCGTAGCAGCGCCTCTGTCCCGACGCGCCGGTCGTGCGAGTTCGTGCCCGAGAGCAGCTCATCGAGCAGGTAGAGCGTGGGTCCTTGTGCCGCGAGATCGACAATGTGCTTCAGTCGTTGGATCTCTGCGTAGAAACGCGAGAGCCCGCCCTGTAGTGAGTCCTGCACCTGGATGGAGGCGCCGATGCTGACAGGCGCGAGCGACATGCTGTCGCAGCACACCGGGGCGCCGCTTTGTGCGAGGACGACGTTGAGTCCGAGCGCGCGCAGCAGCGTGCTCTTCCCCGCCATGTTTGGGCCGCTCACGATAAGGAGTGAATGTTCCGGGTTGAGCTCCAGGTCGTTGGACACGGCCTTCGCTTGCGGCAACAGCGGATGCCGGAGGGCGCGCGCGACGATCCTCGGCGATCCGCTGCGCAACTCGGGATACGTGCACTCCGGCTGCTCATACGCGAAGCATGAGAGCGAGCTGAGCGCTTCGAACTCGCCGACACTGCTGACCCACATCCGCATCTGCTGGCCGTGGCGCGCCCGCCAGCGTTCGATGGCGATCATGCAGAGCGGCGTCCAGAAGACGAAGCGATCTGCGATTTTGACGAAGAGATTGTCATTCGATTCCAGCCAGTGCAGCGTGCGCTCGAGTTGCGCGATGGCGCGCGACGGCGCTAAGCCATGCTGCACCGCGCTTTGCAGCGCCACGAGCCCTGCGCTCGTGAATGTCTCTGCTTCGAGCACAGACAGCACCTGCCGCAGCGGCGGCAGCAGGGGAGAGATCGGCAGCGTCTGCTCAGCGCGGTGCCGCAGTTCACCGAAAACGCGCGCATTGAAGATGCCATTGACCACCGTCAGCAGCAAGAACCACGTAACGACGCCGGCCCCCATCCAGTAGAAGAGCGCGGTAATCCAGAGCACAGCCAAAGGCAGCGCAAGCCAAAGCGCCCAGACTGGGGTGTGGGCGAGCGGCGTCTCTGTCCACGCGATGAGTGAGTCCGGCGTGCCGTTTTCGATGGCTGCCGCGGTCATGGCGAGCCGCTCACGTAAATCCACGCGTGGTGCAAGCTCGCGAACAGAGGACTGACGCACTTCGACGACCTCGGGCTCTGCTGGTGAGACTAGCCAGGACGCGAGCGTTTCCTGCCCGGGTGCACTGCGCGCCTGTGACAGCAACTCGAACAGGCTGCCCTCGCCGAAGATATCGAGATCGCGCGCGTAGAGATGGTCTGCCTTTAAGAAGCGCGCGCCGCTGTCGCCCTTGCCGGCCCACACATCGTTGAGGCGATCGACGCCTCGCGTGTAGAACGCATGCAGGCTCCGAGCCGCACGCAGACGTCGAAGCAGCCGCTCATGGCTGATCCATAAAGCGGCAAAGAAGAGGATAGGGATAAGTGCCCAGGCCAGCGCATCTGGATGTTCTCGTGCCAGCCACAGGCCAAGCACTACTGTGGCTGCCGCCAGCAGGAGCTTGGCAATGCCGAAGCGGCGATCGAGGCCACGCAGGCGCGTCTCGTCAGCGCTCAACCCACGCAGGCGCTGCTCGTAGACCGGTGCCGCGCCCGAAGCGGTCATCTGCGCGGCACTCAAGCGGACTGCGCAGCCTCGGTGCTTGCCGGCGCGATGCTGGGTGCCGCAGCCAGACGCCGCACGACGCGATCTTTGCCAAGCGCGACCATGACTGCGAAGAGCGAGGGCGCGACTGCCTGCCCGGTCAGCGCGACACGCGCTCCGTTGATTAGCACGCCCGGCTTCAGGCCCTTCTCTTCGGCAAATGCTCGCAGCAGTTGTTCGGCGCTCGCTTCGGTGAACTCCTGCGCCACGGAGTAGCGACTGCCCAACTGAACGAGAAGGTCGCGTGCAGCATCATCCTTCAGGAACTTCGCAATGGCCGCCGGCTCGATCGTGAAGACGTCACTGAGATAAGCACGGAAGGTCGTGGCGAAGTCCGTAAGGCTGCGGGCACGCGGCTTCAGCAGTTCGATCGCTGCGAGCACGTCATCGCGACCCCGGGTTGGCGTGAATCCTGCCTTCTGCCACTCCATCTCGATCAGGGGCAGCAGATCGCTCGCGCTCATGATGCGAATCCATTCCGTGTTGAACCACGCCAGCTTGTCATTGTCGAACACGGCATTCGACTTCGAGATGCCGTCGAGCGTGAACAGGCGGGTCAATTCGTCGGAGCTGAAGATCTCGCGATCGCGCCCCTGCTCATCCTTCCCGGCAACGCCGGGACTCCAGCCGAGCAGCGCGAGGAAGTTGCGGAACGCCTCGGGCACGATGCCCATGTCCTTGTACGAGATCACGGAGGTGGCGCCATGGCGCTTCGACAGGCGTGTTTTATCCGGCCCAAGGATGAGCGGCACGTGCGCAAAGATGGGCAGCGGCGCACCCAGCGCTTGGTATTGCAGCACCTGCTTGGGCGTATTCGAGATGTGATCCGCTCCGCGAATGATGTGGGTCAGCCGCATGTCGATGTCGTCAGCAACCACGGACAGGTGATAGGTCGGGATGCCATCCGAGCGCAGCAGGACAAAGTCTTCAATCTCCTGGTTTGCGAACTCGACGCGTCCAACGACGGCATCGTCAAATGCCGTGACCCCGTCTTCAGGCACGCGAAAGCGAATCGCCGCCGCCTCGCCCTTGGCCACGCGCGAAGCTGAATCCGCTGGCGCAATCACGCTGCAGCGTCGGTCGTACATCGGCGGCTTGCCCGCTTCCGACGCCACCTTGCGGCGATGCTCCAGGTCTTCCTTCGTGCAGAAGCACCGGTAGGCGTGGCCGGAGTCGACCAGCTTCTGCGCGGTTGCTTTGTAGAGATCGAGCCTCTGCGACTGAAAGAACGGGCCCTCATCCCAGTTCAGCCCGAGCCAGCGCATGCCCTCGAGGATGCCTTCCACCATGGCTTCTGAGGAGCGCTCGAAATCGGTGTCCTCAATGCGCAGAATCAGCGTGCCGCCGGTATGCCGCGCAAACAGCCAGTTGAACAGTGCGGTACGTGCGCCACCGACGTGAAGATAGCCGGTGGGCGAGGGAGCGAAGCGAACACGGGGTGACGAGATAGCAGCCATAGGTTGGATCACCCTCGATGCTAGACGATCTTGCCGAGTGGGGCGACCGCGCCCGATTAACGCCGCGGGTCGGGCCCGCTGTAGGTGGCCGGGTAGCCGCCGGGCGGGATCACGACGGGCGGGTACGCTCCGGCTGACACCTGCGCGATGGGCACGACCTTCCACTGTGAAAACGCGACGATGTAGAGCACGATCAGGTTCGCCAGCGGCACGAAAAACAGCAGCACGAGCCAAGGTGAGAAGCCGGCCTTCTTAAAGATCATCCAGAACGGGATGACATACACCAGCACGCCGATGACCGAGACGAACAGGAACAGCGGAGCGAGGTAGAGGAAGTGCGGATCGTGCATGATCTGGTTCGGGTCCATCGATAGCTCCTGTTCGCAGCGGGCCAGCAGGCCGGCTGGTGCGGTCAACGATACAGCTCGCTCGTTCAGATGTCGCGATCGAACTGGACCGGGAAGATCGACTTGAGCACGATCACGAGCAGCCCAAGCACGTTGGCGGTCGCGGTGCCGAGCAGCGCAATCAGAACAGCGTCCGAGAGGCGACGCTGGTGCAGCTCCTCACGAAGAATGATCGCGCCCACGAAGACCAGCCAGCCAACGGTGAGTACGAAGAGGCTGGGCACCAGCCAACGTCGGAAGCCGAGGAACTGCGCCTTGCGCTCGTCGTCGTACTGATCACGTTCGGCCAGCGCTGCGGGATCGGCCGTGGCGACTGCGGCGCGGGGTGCGAAGCTCGTCAGCGTTGAGTCGGTGATGGTCTGCGGGTCGGGCGCGGTCGTCGGACCAGGTGTGGGTGTGCTCATGCGGCCACCGGCTTCAGGATCTCGCGGAAGTAGGCAGTAATGTCCGCGTCGGGGATTGGTACGAAGCGTTTGCCCGCGTGCTGCTGCCATGCACGCGCCCAGGGTGTGGCGGAGCCGTGAGTCATGGCAGAGAGCTGCACGCCGGAGTAATTGCCATACTGCTCGACCACGCGCTCAATGATGCGATCTGCATAGGTAACCGCAGCATCTTCCGGGGGCAGCTCATACGGCGCGATGAGGAGCTTCGTCCCGCTGCGGACCAGGTCACGCGCTGGCGCCGTGATGGGCTGTGCACCGTAGCTGCGAAAGGCGCGATACACATCCGGCAGCACTGGCCCGTACTGCCAGGCTTCCACCGTTCGATCGAGCAGCGGCCGTCCGGTGAGCGCAAGGTGCCAGCCATGCGCGTAGTAGAGCAGCTTCTGCAGCTTGAGAGGGTCGAGCCGCAGTCCGCGCCGGGCTGCGGTCTCGAGCATTCGATTTGCCACCGCGCGTGGATCAAATGGCATAGGTGGGACCCCGGCGCCCGTGCAGCGAAGCGCCTCGTGCGAGTAGTGTGCCACGGTTGTGGCAGGTATGTTCAGGCCGGGCGCGGCAGCCGGGGCTGCTCCTCGTGCTCGGCCTTCAAGGAACGCAACAGTTCCTCGATCTGGTCTTCGCGCTCAAAGGCCTGGAAGCGTTCCTCCAGATCCAACTCGCCGAGTTGCGCTACGTCCTCACCTGCCGCGAGCGTGCGATGGGCGCGAGCGGTTGCGGTGGCCTCGTCGATACGGCCGCGCACCCGGGCCAGCGTGGCCGCCGTCTTCGGCTCATTGCCATTCACCCTCTCGCTCAGCCGCGCCCGGCGATGCTCAATCGCCAGCAGTTCGCAGCGCGACTCTGTCTCTTTCAGCCGCTGCTGCAACCGGCCCAGCGCCTGGCGCAACGTGTCCGTCTCTGCGCGCTGATCGTTGAGCTGTTGCGCGAAGCTCCCCGCCATCTGCTGATGGCTAAGCTGCTGGCGCAGCGCGGCGCGTGCCATCTCGTCCTGCTGGCGGGAGACGGCGAGCGCGGCCTTGCGCTGCCAGCTTCCCGCGGCCTCTTCGTGCTCGGCCTGCTTCTTCTCGAGCAGGTGCTGGTCGGCCAGCGCCATGGCGACCTGAGTCTTTACCTGCAGCAGTTGGTTCTCCATGTCGACAATCAGCTGACGAAGCATCTTCTGCGGATCCTCGGCACGCGCGACCAGGTCGTTCAGGTTGGCGCGCAGCAGCGTGGCGACTCGTTCGAGCAGTGCCATGGCGGTGTCTCCTTTCAGGAGTGATGCGTTATGGAGCGGGCCCGCGAAGAACCCGCTCCTTCAGAGTTAGCTCTGCGGCGTGCCGTTGCCATTCGGCCGCGACTGCATGCTCTTCACGTTTGACATCAGTTCACGCATGTCCATGCCGGACAGCGCTTCGAACAGCGCCGGCACCTGCGCGGCAATCTTCGTCATCTCCCCGGTCAGCTTGTTGGCGCCGATCTGCCCGTCGCCCCCAGTCGAGATGATGGTGATCTTGTCCACCTTCGACAGCGGCTCCGCCATGGCGCGGACCACATCGGCCATGTTGGTGATCAGCCGATCGACAACGGCAGCCTGCGTCCACTCCTGGTAAGCCTCAGCCTTCACATTCATGGCCTTTGCCTCAGCCTCGCCCTTCTGGAAGATGACAGCGGCTTCCGCTTCGCCCTGCGCGCGAATGGCAGAGGCGCGGCCCTCGGCTTCGACGATCAGGCGAGACTTCTCCGCGGCGGCGATGTTCTCGATGCGCTGACGCTCGATCTCGGACTGCTTCAGCACGGTCGCGATCAGCTCCTTTTCGTGACGCAGGATTTCGAAGTCCTGCACCTTCACCTGCTGCTCCTTCTCGATCTGCATGATCTTGACCTGCTCGGCCACTACCTGCTGCTGCATGACGTTGGTCTGCAGCTCGTATGCCTTATCGGCCTGCGCCTCCTGCCGGCGGCTTTGTTCGGTGTACTGCGCCTTCGAGATATCGAGATCGCGTTGTGCCTGAGCCTGTTTGGCCAGCGACTGTGTCTCGGCGAGCACACGCTCCTGGTCGGCGGCTGCCTTGGCGACGGCGGCCTCCCGCGTTGCGATGGCGCGGCGGATCGCCGTGTCGCGCTCCGCCTCCGCGGCAGCAACGTCCGCGTCACGCTTGATGCGCGCAATATCCGGCCGTCCCATGTTGGTGATGTATTCGTTCTTGTCACGAACTTCCTTGATGGTGAACGAGATCACCTCGAGCCCCATCTTGTTCATGTCCTCGGCGCAGGTGGCGCGCATGCGCTCGCCCACCATCTCCGGCTCCTTCACGATCTGCTCCACCGTGAGCTGACCGATGATGCCGCGCAGGTGGCCTTCCATCACCAGGCGGATCAGCCCTTCGCGCTGTGGCGGCGTCTTCGTCAGGAACTGCTCGGCCGCGGTCAGGATCGACTCGCGGTCGGAGCGCACCTTGATCTGCGCGACCGCCTCCACCGTTACCGCGACGCCCTGCTTGGTGTAGAGGTCCTGCTGTGGCGCAACGTCGAAGGACATCAGCTCAAGCGAGAGCTGGCGAAACGTCTCGACTACTGGCAGAATGACCGCGCCCGCGCCCTTGATGATGCGCGGTCCGCGCAGGCCGTACACGATGATGGCCTCGTTGGGGCCAGCCTTGCGGAACAGGCTGCCCAGGAACATGAAAATGAACAGTGTGGCCAGGACGATCAGTCCGGCGATGACAATGACAGAGTTCGGCATAACGATCCTTGCTGAACAAGCGGGCTCAAGCCAGAAGGACTGCTGTTGGGGACTGCGCGCCCTGGCTATGCACGCGGTCCGCGGAAAGGGGGCTCCGCAAGGGATATCTCACAGTGACGTCAGGCTGGCGGCGGTATGTCCATATCCGACCACGGCTCGACATACGCCACGCCGCGGTCGTAGCGCAGCACCACGACCTCGGCATCGCGCGCTATGGGCTGGCCGGTCTCGCTGCGTGCAGCGGCGGCGCGCCGCGCACCACCCTGTGAGTAGGCGATCTCACCAGTCCCGCCCTCGCGGATGGAGCTGGTCACGCGTGCAAGAACGCCCGGCATGGCTGTCTCCTCTTCCGTCAGCACTCGCTCGCGTGACAACAGAACGCGGGTGAGGAAGCTGAACACCAGGGCCGATCCGACGAAGCCGCTGAGCAGCGACAACACCAGGACAGCGCCTCCGACCAGCCCGGTGTGGTGGCGCAGGAGGTAGCCTGTGCCACCGAACCAGCAGAGGAACGCCATCAGCGTGAAGCCGTTGAAAGGGGAGAGGCTGCTGTTTCCATGACCATGGGCTGCGCTATGCGTGTGCGCTGAGCCGATATGCAACCGGCCCAGATGCAGATGGGGGAGATGCCCCAGGGGCACATGCCCCAGTCCGCTGAACGCGGATACCATCGTCAGCACCAGCCCGACAGCAAAGCAGACCAGGTACCACTCTTCCGCACTCAATCCGAATAGCTGCATGGTCATGACCTCCTCTTCGTTCTGCGCGCCGGCCCGGGCTTGCTCTTCTTGCCGCGCCCCGGTGGCGCCGCGTCGCCAGAGACCTGCGCTCGCGTACTCGCGGCGAGGGTAGGTCCACGTTGAACGCTCCCGCCGTTGCTGCCGCGCGCCGAACCGTTGGCCAGCTCCGGCCGCAGTACCTCAAGCAACCGGTCCGCGAGCGAGGGTGTCTCCAGAATCGACGCGAGCAGCAGCAGGCACCGCCGCGTGTCGTCGTGCTGCGCGGCGGTCAGCAGCGCCCGCCGTAGCTCCGGGTCGCGGCGGAAGCGCTCGGCACCGGCGATCAGCCATAGGTCGAGCTTCTCTTCGCCAGTGCGCTCGTGCAGCGTGCGCGCCTCGGACAGCAGCTCGGCGTGGTAGCCCTCCGGGTCATCGACGAGGTAGCCGGGGTGCACCTTAAAGAAGCGCGCCAGCAGCAGTCGCGTCGTGTTGGTCAGGTGCGGCCGCGCGCCGCTCTCGATCTGCGAAAGGTAGGACTGGCTGACCGCAGTGCTCATCTCAGCCCGGATCGCACGGACCAGCTCCTGCTGTGTCATCGCGCGATTCAGGCCGCGGAGCGAGCCTTCGATCTCGCGCAAGTAGCGGATTTTCTCGCCCAGCTTCATAGGTGGTATTGCAATCCGCGATCAATGTATCGCAATTTGCGATAGGTGCTCACACTCTTTAGTCACCATCCATGAGCAGATGCTTCGGTACCAACCAAGAACACTGGACTGCAGCTAGCGCAACGGCAGGCCATCGAGCTTCGTCAGGCGGCCCACGGGGTAAAGCCCGATCTGCGTGTCGTGCCATGGTGAGCGGTCGTAGAAAAACGCGAGCCGCGCGCGCGGGTTGGCTGCAAACTCCGGATCGTTCTCCACCTTGCGCTCGAACTCAGCCTTCAGCTTCGGGTCGCGCTCCAGCATCGTCCTCGCCAGCTTCTCGACTACATACGGTTCGCCGTACTCGCGCTGTTCAAAGATCGGGTCGAAGGCATTCCACGCCATCGCGGAGTCGGGCGCCATCGGCTCCAGCCACGCCATCACGAAATGAGAAAGCCGCTGATTCAGTCTAACCACGGCGGAGCCCGCAGGGTACGTCATCGTCTCGGTGACGATTGTGCAATGCGGCGGTATCCCAGGGTGACCGTCACTGCCTTCGCCTGCGAACATCGGGTGATGTCCCTCGAATGGATGCTGCTGCCAATTGCCACCGTCGCAGAGGTATGTCTCGACCGGACCGGACCAGGCACTGGTCGTCCGGTCGATTGTGACCTGGTGTGCGGCAAGCACAGCGATCGCGTGCGTCCACTGGGGGGGCACGATGTACGCCGCGGGTGGCACGGCTGCCACGGTCACCTTCGCTCCGGTCTGGAGCGGAATTGTCCGGTTCCACGGCTCGTGCGAATACTGAATCCAGACGCCGCCTGAAATGGCGCTGAGCTCACGCTTGAACTCATAGCCGCGGAACAGGAACGGCGTCGTCTCGCCTGAGGCAGCGAGCGCAAGCGGGTACGCCACATTCCCGAGTGAATGATCGCCAAGCTGCTCAGCTTCGCGATCGGCTGCGGCATTCAGCGCGATCAGCGTATCAGCGTCGCGATTGATGATCGCGAGAAGTGCACGCAGTAACTCATAGTTGCCGGTCACGCGGGTCCTGTAGTCCTTCAGCATATGCATCTCGACCAGCATGCCGGGCCGGTTCTCCAGGTCTGTGTAGCCGGTTGAAAAGCGTGGTGCGAAACCGCTGTAGGCCAGGCCCTTCGATGGGTCCGTCTCATCAAGCAGATCGATATATGTCGGCGACGCCAGATGGCCCGCCGTATCGACTGCCTTCTCGAGCTCCGGCGTGATCGCTTCACTCCATCGCGCTGTCTCGGCATGTAGGTTTGGCCCATGCTCAATCGAGTAGGTCACGTCATACTGGAAATCCGCACCGTCGGTCACGTGGTCATCGACGAAGAAGTCCGGCAGCCAGCGATGGAACATCGCTAAGAACGCGCGCGTCTCTGGCGCATCGGCCTTCATGTAATCGCGGTTCAGGTTGATGTTGGTCCCGTTGCCGCGCCAGCCCATCTCCTCCGGACCGTTCTGGTTGATCCGGTTGTAAGGGGAGCGCCGTTCGTGTCCGTCGGCGTTGTACATCGGGATGAAGACGAACACCGCGCGATCGAGCAGCTTCGCATACTTGCCCGTGACCACCATGTCGCGCAGCAGCGCGAGGCAACTGTCCTTGCCGTCCATCTCGCCCGCATGGATGGCGTTCTGCACCAGCAGGATAGGCCGCTTCGCTCGATGCAGCGCGCTCGGATCGAAGACGCCATCACGCGACGCGATCACCAGGTCGAGTTCGCGTCCTTCACCTGTTTTCCCGAACGGCTCGATCCGAATCTGCTGCGGATGCGCCGCCGCGAGGCGTCGCAAGTACGCCATGGTGGCAGCGTAGTCAGGTGTGGTGCGGTAGTTCGACTGCTCGGCGGGGGTGGCCCAATCGTTCGCTTCAGCAAGGCAGGACTGGGCCAGAAACGCCGGGGCCACGATTGCGGCCAGGGCAAGCGAGAGCAGGATGCGCATGCGACAGCGTAGCAGCGGCCCCATGCGCGGCGTGCGGATCTATTACGTAATGTCTTCCGTGTCGAAGACCTTCACCTTGATCTGCTGCTGCTGCGGCGTGCCATGGACTTCTGCGAGCAGGTCGCGAACCACATCTTCGAGGTGGCGCTGGCTCTCGATTACCGCCGTCATCTGGTTCGTCTCTTCCGGATCCTCGACCTTCTCGAGCAGCACGGTGGCGTGCGCCTGAGCAACGTGGTCCAGACCAAGCCCCTCCGGCGTCTTTGCTTTGATAGAGACGGCCTTGGCGTCGATGTTCATCAGATCGGCCAGCTTCTCGCGCATCTCCGCCGCAATGGGCGAGATCTTCGGCTGGGCCAGCACCAGCGTCGCATCGACATTCACGATCCGGTAGCCGGCGTGCTGAATCTCTTCGAGCGCCAGGTTCAGGAACACGGTCGAGTCGGCATTCTTCCAGCGTGGATCACCCGGAGGGAAGAAGGTGCCAATGTCACCGGCCGCAACCGCGCCCAACAGGGCATCGGTCATGGCATGCAGCAATACGTCACCGTCGCTATGTCCTGCGAGGCCTTCAGGGTGCTGGATGGCGATGCCGCCGATGCGCAGCGGCACGCCTGGTTGAAAGGCATGCGAGTCCCAGCCGTGACCGATCCGTATGTTCATCCGATCTTCTCTCCTGTGCGGCGGGTTAGGCGCTCTGACGGCGCGAGAGGTAGAACTCGGCGAGTTCGAGGTCACCCGGCTGCGTGATCTTCAAATTGGCAGGTGAGCCCGGCACCACCGCCACGTCAAGTCCGGCACGCTCAACCAGGCTGGCCTCATCCGTTCCGGTGAAGCCGTCCGCTTCCGCCTCCGCGAAGGCGCGGCGCAAGAGCGACCAGCGGAAGCCCTGCGGTGTCTGTGCCTGCACGATGTACTCGCGTGGAATGGTGGTGCGAATGATCGCGCCGTGCGCAGTCCGCTCGACTTGTTTGATGGTGTCGATCGCGGGCAGGGCCACGATGGCTGCCCCGTGCTCAGTCACTGCCTCGATGGTGCGGCCGATCGTGGCCGAGTCGATCAGCGGCCGCACGGCGTCGTGCACCAGCACGATGTCCTCATCCTCCGCCTTCACGGAGGCGAGCGCATGCGAGACCGACTCCTGGCGCGTGTCGCCGCCTTCGACGACCGTGACCCGGCCGGCAAGCTGGTGCTCGGCGATCAGCTTCTGCACGCGTTCGATCTCACTGCCGCGCACCGCAACAACGATCGCGCTCACCTGCGGCACGGCAGCGAAGGCGCGCAGGCTGTGGATCAGGATGGGAGCCCCGGCAAGTTCCAGAAACTGCTTGGCTGCATTCGGTGTGGATTGACCCGGCGCCATGCGGGTGCCCAGCCCAGCGGCGGGCAGAATAACGAAGACGCGCATAAGACAACGAGTATACCGGGCAGTCCCGAACCCGCTCACGTTCGGCGTGAAGGCGCGCTACGCTTCACGTCTCTCCTGTGGCTCCCCAGAGCTTCCCCTATCGAAGCGTCCCGCCGGGTGGCACCAGCCTCGTTTCTCGCATCCTGACTGGGAGAGATGTGTTCCGCAACGGAACTAGCGTCGAGCGCAGAGAAAGCAGGGACGGATGGCACTTCGAGGCAGGAGAAAAGGACGGATGCTCCACAGCACTCTGGCCGGCATCGCAGGCGGACTGGCGGCATCGTGGATCATGGACGGATTCATCACCCAAGTGGGAAGCCCGCTGTCAGAGAAGGTGATGAGCCGTGACAAATGGCAGCGTGCGCTGCCACGCGAGCAAGAAAGGGGCAGGGCAGAGGACACGATGAACGCCGCGGACGCAGTGGTCAATGCTGCGACCGGTGGCGAGCACCTTTCCTACGAGGCTCGCAGCAAGGGCGGCCACATCGTCCACTACACCTTCGGTGCGTTGATGGGCGGCCTATACGGAGCGCTCAGCGCGTACTCGGATCGGACGACAACCGGCTTCGGAACCGCGTTCGGACTGGCGCTTTTCGCGGCCGGAGACATGGCTGCGGTACCAGCTCTGCAGCTTGCCCCGTCGCGGCTCGATCAGCCGGCGGCAGCACAAGCCACTCCACTGGCAGCGCATCTGGTCTATGGCGCAAGCACCGATTTGGTGCGCCGCGCCATCCTGGCTGCTGCCTGACACGAGGCCACGCCGGTAAGAACCGCGCGTGGCCTTGCTCGGCCTGGGCGTGCACTTTCAGGCCCGCGCGGCGAAGAGGCCATTGAAGGCTGGCCGCACGCTCCAGAACACAACAAACCAGAGCACCGCCGTGAGGATTGCGACCGGCAGGCCAGCCGGCGCCATCGTCGTGTGAAACAGCAGGATGTTCACGATGATCGGCGCCAGCAGCGTCAGCGCCAGCGGCACATAACGTCCCGCGAGCAGCAGCAGCCCGCCAATCGCCTGCAGCAGGAAGATCAGCACATAGTAATGGGAGACGAAGACGGCGCCCATAAACTGGCCGGCGACGCCGGGCGGCGGCGGCATCGGAATGAAGTGGAAGAAGCCATTCAGGCCGAAGATGAGAAACTCCAGCCCCAGCAGTATGCGTGCGATCAGTGCAGCGATTTTCATGCTTCCTCCGCGAAGTCGAGTCGAAATGCGTGGACCGATACTGCTGGGAGCTGGAGGCCGAGTCGCCTCAGGCGACGTGTGCGCGAATCTGTGCCAGCGTTGGTTCGAGCAGGGTACCGCGGTCGACGGCGCCAGCCATTACCTTTGCCACATTTGCAACCGTGTACACGCGCACAACCGGAACACCGAGGAAGCCCAGGACAGAGCGCAGGTACGGCTCGACGAAGTTGTAACCCGCTGCGGGCGAGTTCGCGCCATAATCTCCGCCGCTTGCCACCAGAAGGGTCGCCGTTTTCCCCTTCAGCAGGCCTTCGGGGCCATTTGCGCCATAGCGGAAGGTACGGCCGGTGCGCACGACCTGGTCAATCCAGAGCTTCAGGGACGCCGGAATGCCGAAATTGTGCATCGGCGCGCCGATCACGATCTCGTCGGCAGCGAACACCTCATCCAGCAAGCGGTCTGACTCACCTAGGGCGGCCTGCTGGTCGGGTGTCCGCTTGTCCTCTGGCGTGAAATTGGCATACACCCAGGGCTGACGGACCGGGCTCGGGGTCTCCAGCGCCAGATCGCGGTAGGTGACGGTCCCGTCTGGATGGGCGGACTTCCAGGTAGCGAGGTACTCGCGGCCCAGCTCGCGGGTGACGGAGTTGTCCAGGGGGCTGGCGTCGATGTGTAGTAGATGCGGCATTTGTATCTCCATGGCGACATCTGCCGTCAAAGCAGCAGGTGTCGTACAGGGAGTAGACGACACGTGTCGTCTACCGGATGCAAAACTCTTGCGGGTGCACAATGAGGTGACCGCGATGCCGATCTCTGACTGTGAAGTGCGCGATCCCCGGGTACGTCGAACCCGCCAGCTTCTGCAGGGAGCTCTGGCGAGGCTGCTGGAAAGCCGCAGCTTTGAGGAGATCTCTGTTCAGGACATTGCCGAGGCGGCGACCGTCAACCGCGCGACTTTCTACGACCACTACACGGACAAGTTCGCGCTGCTCGACGCCTGGGTCGCTGGCGGCTTTCATATGCTGCTTGCCGAGCGTTCGGTGCGCTACGAGGGAACGTGTCCCGGCCAGATCGCGTCCATCATCCTTGCCGCCTGCGACTACCTGGCCGCGCGGCATTCCGGGTGTGCGGGCCGCGAGGGGCGCAGCCTGATGGAGCCCTTGCAGGATGCCGCCATGGTTGCAGCCATCCGTCGGGTAGTGGAACCGGGGCTGGCACGGCACGCCGGCGCCGCGTACGGTGAGCTGGCAATGCAGGCAGCCGCCGTCAGCAGCGCCATTCACGGTGCAGTGAAGCAGTGGCTGCACACGCCGGAGCGTGGGGGTTCGGATCAGATCGTGCCAGAGATCGTACAGCTCGTGCGACCGCTGCTCGAGGCGGGACTCGCGAACAGTTCTCCGGCTTCAGAGCAGGCGCTGGAACGGGCACAGTCCGCCGGTCGTTAGGCCCGGCCTAGCCTTCGATCGGCTCGACGTAGAACATTTCGTTGGTCGCGCGGAAGCCGTTGCTCTCATACAGGGCACGCCCAGCATCGGTCGAATGCAGCGCGACAACGCGAACCTGGCGGCGGCGTGCCTCGGCAAGCGCCAATTCGATGAGCTGACTCGCGATGTGTTTGCGGCGGTGCGCCGGTTCCACGTAGACGTTCAGCAGATAGCCGCGATAGCTCGAGGTTGGGTCCAGCGGATGCGGCGGCCAGTCGAGAATCATCAGCCCGCTGCCCCCGATCACCCCGCCTGCATCGTCGAGCGCCAGCCAGCCCAGATAGGTGCCGCGTTCGATCTGGTGCCCGACCCAGGGCTGGAAGTGCTCCGCCATAACCTCGAGCAGGTGGTTGTCCGTGCGGCCTGCATCGACGAACATGCGCCGGCGATGGTGGGTGATGGTGCCGGCATCGGCTGGCGTGGCAGCGCGCGTCGCAATCATGCGGTGAGTATAGAAGGATTCCGCCGCGCTGTTGATGCGGTTCCTCGGCGCGGACGGCCAGTAGACTGGGCTCCATGACGCAGGGTAGAGACGAGCGAGCGCCTGAGCTCCGCTGGGATCGCGCGCAGTTTCGCCCCGGCGAGCGCGTGGCTGCGGCCGTCTCGGGCGGTGCCGATTCGGTTGCGTTGTTCCGGGCAATGGTGGCCGCACGCGCCGCGGCTGGACTGGTGCTCTCGGCCGTCCATGTCAATCATGGCCTGCGCGGCGCGGAGTCGGACGAAGACGCCGCGTTCGTCCGCCGCCTGACGGAGCAGCACCAGCTGCCGGTCACCATTCATCGTGCCGATGTGCAGGAGGCAGCCGCCCGCCACGGCAAGGGCATCGAGGAGACGGCACGCGCCCTGCGCTATGACCTGTTCCGCCGCATGCTCGATGCCGGCGAGGTGGACGCGGTGGTGACCGCGCACACGCTGGACGACCAGGCTGAGACGGTGCTGATGAAGCTGTTGCGCGGCGCGTGGACCGAGGGGCTAAGCGGGATTGCGCCCGTCATGAGTCAGCCACGCGGACGCATCGTGCGGCCCCTGCTCACTGTGACGCGCGCTGACGTGATCGCCTATCTTGAGGGCCTCGGCCAGACCTGGCGTGAGGATGCGAGCAACCGTGACCCGGCGTTCACCCGCAACCGCGTGCGACACGAGCTGCTGCCGCAGGTGACGGCCTTTGCGCCGGATGCGGCGATCAAGCTGGCGCGGGTGGCCGCGATCGCCCGTGACGAGGAGGCATGGTGGACGCGCGAACTCGCACGCCTCCTACCCGGGCTGGTGCTGCCCGGGCGGCCCGTTCGTGGTGGCGGCAGGGCCAACTCGACGAGACCCGGCGAGCAGAGCCTGTCGATCGAGCTCGATCGGCTGGCGGCACTCCATCCCGCGGTGGCGCGTCGGGTGCTACGGGCAGCCGCGGAGCAACTTGGGCATCCACTCAGCTTTGACGAGACGGAATCCTTGCGTGCGCTTGCCGCGGACGGCAGCGGCCGGGGTCGACGCCTGCTTGGCTTGGCCGGCGGCGTGGTGGCCGAGCGAACCGCTCGCGAACTGCAGTTGCGCCGCGGCGGGACGCCCCTCACAGCGGCGCTGCCCGCGATCACAATTCCTGTTCCGGGAGCAATGCTGGCGGAGAAGTACGGACTGCACGTCACCACGCAGGGCGAACTGCTCCCTGAGACCAGACTGGTGCTGCGCACTCCTAAGGCCGGCGATCGCGTCGTACTTCGGCATAGCCGGAGCCCCAAGAGCGTCAAAGATGTGCTCGAAAGAGCCGGCTGGTCTGCCGAGGAGCGCGCTCATTGCCCTGTGATCGCCATCGAGTCAACTGTCGGCGCCGGGCGAATTGCCTGGCTGCGCGGCGTGGACGTCGAGCCGGAGCCCGGCTTGGCGGTGCTCGTCACCGAAGGAAGCGCCACACAGTCCGGGCTGGAGTTAGCCGCGGATCCCGATCGGGACGCGGTGATTGAGCCTCCGGAGGGGTAATCAGCCTGTCGTGACCACAAGGTATTTCTTTGTCACCCGCGCGAGAGGCCGGGAGTAGAATCCCACTTACGGTCACAGGGCGTCCTCGGCGTCTTGAAGGCCTCGGTGTCCCCCATCAGCAGTGTGTCCGGCGAAACCGGATCCTGCACCGAAGACCGGCGAGCCACGTCTAATCCCCAGGGAAACACGACGACGAGCAGGTGGGTCGGTGAACCCTTGGGGGTTCCGAAGTAGCCTTCGGGAACCGCTGCTGTGGCGTGAGAAATGAGGGTTATCTCGTGAATTCGACGGTCAAATCGATCCTCTTCTGGGTCTTCATTCTGGCCTGCCTGGTGCTGCTATGGCAGATCGTTCAGAAGAGCACGAACAGTGGCAAGGACCAGGAGATCTCGTTCTCCACATTCATGGACGATGCACGCGCTGGTCAGGTGCAGGACGTGGTGATCACCAACAGCACGGTCACTGGCCACTTCCGCAACAACCAGAATGCGCAGTTCCACACCACCGTGCCGGCCAACTTCCCGGACATGTTCAAGACCCTGCAGGACAACAAGGTCTCGATCACGGTGAAGGACACGCAAGGCAACTCCTGGCTGCCGCTGCTGCTGCAGTTCTCGCCCATCCTGATCATCGCGGCGGTCTGGTACTTCATGATCCGCCAGATGCAGAGCGGCGGAAACAAGGCGATGTCGTTCGGCAAGAGCCGCGCGCGCCTGCTCTCCATGCAACAGAAGAAGGTGACGTTTAAGGACGTCGCCGGCGTGGACGAGGCCAAGGAAGAGCTCAAGGAGATCATTGAGTTCCTCCGCGAGGCACAGAAGTTCCAAAAGCTGGGCGGCCGCATTCCGAAGGGCGTCCTGCTGGTCGGACCTCCGGGAACCGGCAAGACCCTGCTGGCGCGTGCTGTTGCCGGTGAGGCGAACGTGCCGTTCTTCTCCATCTCCGGTTCGGACTTCGTCGAGATGTTCGTCGGCGTCGGTGCGAGCCGCGTGCGCGACCTGTTCGAGCAGGGCAAGAAGAATGCCCCCTGCATCATCTTTATCGACGAAATCGACGCAGTCGGTCGCCATCGCGGCGCCGGTCTTGGCGGCGGTCATGATGAGCGTGAGCAAACGCTGAACCAGTTGCTGGTCGAGATGGACGGCTTCGAATCGAACGATGGCGTCATCCTGGTCGCAGCGACCAACCGGCCCGACGTGCTCGATCCGGCGCTGCTGCGCCCGGGTCGCTTCGACCGCCGCGTGGTGGTCGGCCGTCCGGATGTGCGCGGTCGCGAGGAAGTGCTCCGCGTGCACTCGAAGAAGGTGCCGATTGCGGACGATGTCGATCTCCGCGTCCTGGCTCGGGGCACACCGGGTTTCTCCGGCGCCGACCTGGCGAACATGGTGAACGAGGCCGCACTGACCGCTGCCCGTTCCAATCGCAAGGCAGTGCACATGTTCGACTTCGAGCTGGCCAAGGACAAGGTCCTGATGGGCGCTGAGCGGAAGTCGATGCTGCTCTCCGACGAGGAGAAGCGCGTGACGGCGTACCACGAAGCCGGCCACGCACTTGTGGCAGCCACTCGCGACCACGCCGATCCGCTGCACAAGGTCACGATCATCCCGCGCGGCATGGCGCTGGGTGTGACCATGCAGCTGCCGACGGATGACAAGCACACAGTCACCAAGGATTACCTCGAAACGCAGCTCGCCATCCTGATGGGCGGACGCTGCGCAGAGGAGATTTACCTCAAGCAGATGACCACTGGCGCCGGCAACGACATCGAGCGTGCTTCGGAGCTGGCCCGCAAGATGGTTTGCGAGTTCGGCATGAGCCGCATGGGTCCGCTCACCTTCGGCAAGAAGGAAGAGCAGATCTTCCTCGGGCGCGAGATCGCACAGCATCGCGACTTCTCCGAGGAGACGGCCCGGCAGATCGATGCCGAGGTTCGCAGCCTGGTCGATGCGGGCTACCAGTCGGCCTACTCGATACTCGAGAACAACCAGCCGGTCATGCACCGCATGGCGACTGCGCTGCTCGAGCGCGAGACGATCGATGCGAACGAAATTCGCATGCTGCTCGAAGGCCAGGACCTGCCACCGCTCAACCCGCCGTCCAATGGCTCTGCCGTCGGTGGCGACCCGGAGGTCAAGGTGCTGAAGCCGGAGCCCGGCCGCGCTCCTGGCTTCCCGGAAGGCAGCCCCTCCCCGGCGTAAGCCAACGCAGACGCAACAAACAGAAGGGCCGCTTCTCGGAGCGGCCCTTCTCGTTGAGTTTTGCACGTGACACCCGCTCCTGCAGGCCCCCCGCTGCACACCTGAGCAGCGAGGAGACCGGCAGTCCGCCTCGCTCAATCGCGTGAGGACTCATCCGCAAGACGATCGAGCCACTCAATCAGCAAGATACGTTCTGCATCAGTGAAGACCCTCGTTGCGGACCCATGCGTGGCATCGGCGCTAGTGACGAGAGCCCGCAAGGTTGTTGCTGCCGCCGGGAGGGTTCCAGCAGGCAGGATAGATCGATCCGTAACAATCGCTGCTAGGGCTGCCTCGCATGCTGTATCCGACAGCGACATGTCGCGCTGCTCGCTCATCATGCCGAGCAATGTCATGACGGTCCCGCAAGCGGCTGCATGAAAGAGACGCGCTGCCCGTTCTTGGCTGACACGCAGCCGTCCAGACGCCGCCACGCGCTGCATGTGGTCTCGCAGCAGGCGGTGCGATCGTTCGGCGGCCGTGCTCTCCGCACCCGGGTGGGGGTCTGCATACATCAGCAGATAGAGCTCAGGATGCGTAAGCCCGAATTCAATGTGCAGCTTCCATCCGGCGCGGAGTGAATCGACGGGATCTTCCGTGGGTTGCGCGGGTCGCTTCTTCGTCATGTAAACGCCGAAGCCGTAGTCTGCGACCGCGTTCAGCAGGCCCGCTTTGTCCTGAAAGAGCCGGTAGAGAATGGGCGGCTGCACTGCCGCGGCCTCGGCCACTGCCCGAGTCGTGAGTGCGTCGCGGCCGCCCTTTGCCAGTAAGAGCAGTGCCGCCTTCAGGATGGGCTCACGATGCCGGGAAGAAGGCGCGCCGGTCAGAACGAGTTCCTGGCTCTTCTTCAAGCCTGTTCCAGTTTCCTGCGTCACGAATCGATTCTACTCACCTGTTTCCTCTGATTTGAGGACCGTGATATCAATGGAAACAGAAGATGCATTCCTTAACTCCAGAGTCAGGTGAACAATCGTGATCGTCGTGACAGGTGCGACCGGACAGTTGGGCCGGCAAGTCGTGGAAGGGCTTTCAAAAAAGCTTCCGAGTGCTCAGATCGGAGTCAGCGTTCGCCAGCCAGAGCTGGCGGACGATTTCAGGCAGCGTGGCATGCGCGTGTGCAAGGGAGACTTTGCAGATCCAGCCAGCTTGAAAGACGCGTTCGACGGAGCCGAGCAGGTACTGATCGTCTCCGTGAACAAATTCGGGGAAGAGGCCGTGCAGCAGCATGCCAACGCAATCCAGGCTGCCAAAGCCGCTGGGGCAAAACGCATCCTCTACACCAGTCACCAGGGAGCGAGTCCATCCTCCGCCTTTGTTCCGGCCCGGGATCACGCAGCGACGGAAGGGCTGCTCCAATCCTCGGGTGTTTCCTTCGTCTCGCTACGGAATGGTTTCTACGCGGAATCGGCTCTGTACCAGCTGGGCGGGATAAGGGAGACGGGCAGGATCATCGTTCCACAGGATGGGCCGGTCTCCTGGACCGCACGCGCTGACCTTGCCGAGGCCGCTGTCGCGGCACTCACACAGAGCGGCCTGTTCGAGGGGATTTCCCCACCACTGACCAGCTCGCAGGCACTGGATCTTGCCGGCATCGCACAGGTCGCGACAGAAGTTCTTGGCCAAACCGTCGCAAGGGAGACGATCAGCGACGAACAGTATCGGGCATCGCTGCTCCAGCACGGCCTTCCGGACGTAATAGCGGATGGACTCGGCAGCCTGTACAAAGCCGCCCGAGCGGGTGAGTTCGCGGTCACCGATCCCACGCTCGAGCGCCTGCTCGGCCGCAAACCGACGTCTCTGCGGGATGTTGTGACCGAGTTCCTGTCGAACCCCGAAAGCAGATCGTAGAGCACCGCGCATACCTTGCCGGCCGCAAGTGGGCACAGTTTTTCTGAGTGCCCATTCTCGCCGGTGTTCCGGCAGCTTGCCGGACGGTGGTCGACACCCGTGCGAGGACCTCTGCGACAATCAGTGCAGCGATGCGCGCACCCCTTCGTTCCCGGCTGATGGCTGCCTGTGTGGTGGCGGTTGCGCTCGTTTCGTGCACGGGCGCCTGCGGCTACCACACACTCGCCACCGCGACCCATGTGCCCGCGGATGTGCACACCATCGCGGTCCCGTTCTTCGTCAATCGCACGCAGTTCTCCCGCACCGAGGTCGCGCTGACCGATGCCACCGTGCATGAGCTGAACACCCGCACGAAGTTCCGCGTGCTGGCGACCGAGAACGGTGAAGCCACGGATGCCGTGCTCAAGGGCACGGTGCTGCAGGAGACCATCGTTCCCTACACCTACAACGCCGTGACGGGGCAGTCGTCGAGCTACCTCGTGACGATCCGGGCGAGCGTGCAGCTCGTCGATCGCGCAGGGCGCGTGCTCTATCGCCGCGACGGTTACACATTTCACCAGCAGTACGAGGCCACGCTCGACCTGCCCACCTTTGTGCAGGAAGATTCCCCCGCGGTGGCGCGCCTTTCGAGAGACTTTGCCCAGTCGCTAGTGAGCGATATGCTGGAGTCCTTCTGAGGTCCAGAGAACATCGCCGAGATAGTCGCCGGTTGAAGGCGCGGCATGGCTAGCGGCCTGCGCAGCTTTGCCTCGTCGGACCGCTTTCTTGCGGAGATCGAAGCTGCCCGCACCGGCGGTGCACTCCGTCCCGGGTATGTGCTCGCCGGGGATGAAGCGTACCTTTACGATCGCTGCCGGCGCGCGGTGCTCGATGCGCTGGTCGATCCGGTGATGCGCGACTTTTCGCTGGCCGAGATCGATCTGGGCGAGACCAGCATCTTCGAGGCGCTCGATCGGGCGCAGACGCCTTCGCTGATGGCGCCCTTCCAGGTGATCTTCCTGCGCAATGTGAAGACGCTCTACGGGCGCGGCGCAAAAAAGGACGAGTTTGCCGCGCTGGACGATTATGGTCGTCGTCCGAATCCGCAGGCGCTGCTGCTCTTTGTTGCCGACCACTTGCATCTGCCGGCCGACCTGCGCCGCATGGACATGCAGGACAAAGACCGCTACGAGCGGCTGCGCGAGACGCTGGGCGAGTGGTGCGGCATGGTGGAGCTGGTGCGCGTGGAGGAAGGCGATGCCATGCGCTGGCTGCTGCAGGAGGCTGAGCGCCAGGGCGGAGCGCTGGAGCAGGATGCCGCGCGTGAACTGGCCGATGCGCTGGGTGCGGATCTGATGCTGATGGCGAGCGAGCTGGAGAAGTTGCTGCTGTTCACTACAAGCGCAGGCGCTCGCCGGCCGATCACGCTGGGTGATGTGGAGACCATGGTGCTCGGCGCGAAACAGCGCTCGCTGTACGAGCTGACGGACGCGATCTCGCAGAAAGATCGGCCGCGCGCACTGGCGCTGCTCAACGGGCTGCTCAATGCGTCGGACGGCGGGGAGGATTCCGCGATCGGGCACCTCTACATGCTGGCGCGCACCTACCGGCAGATGCTGGTCATCCTCGAGAAGAACGTGCGCGACTCGCGCGCGATCTGGCAGGCGCTATGGCAGGGCTTCCGCATGCCACCGTTCGCCGCGGACGACCTGATTCGCCAGGCCCGCCGCTACAAGAGCCGGCGCGAGCTGACCCGCGCGCTCCGGTTGATTGCGCGCGCCGACCTGGAGCTGCGCTCCTCGCCGCCCGACAAACGGCTGGTGCTGGAGCGGCTGGTACTTGGGCTGGCCAGTGAAGAGCCGGCCAGCCTGTTGCCGGCGCTGCTGAACCAGCAATACGCGATGGAGCTGTCCTGATCCGGGTGTCCTGATCGAGCGTCGTCGCTCACCTTGAAAGACCGTACTGCTAGGAGTCCTACCGTGATACGAACCCGCCTGTCCGTCAGCCTGGCCCTGGTTGCCTGCGCTGCTCTTTCCGCCTGCCATCACGCCGCGCGCGGTGCGCAACAGGAAGAGACGACTCTGCTTAGCGGATCCGGCCCGACCTTCACGGTGCCGGTGAGCGCGCTGCCTGCGCACTGGTCGGTCATCGCCTATGGCGACACGCGGTTCACCGACCCGGCGAACCATGAGGCGACGGACCCCGATGCGCGCCGCGCGCTGGTGGCCAAGATCGCTGATGAGAAGCCGGACGCGCTCGTCATCTCGGGCGACCTGCCGCTCGATGGCTCGGTGGCGAACGACTACACCGTCTTTCATGACGAGACCGCGGCTTGGCGGCAGGCGGGTTTGCGTGTGTACCCGGCGCTCGGCAACCACGAACTAAAGCGTGGGCAGGACATCGCGCCAACCAATTGGTGGGCCGCGTTTCCAGAGCTGAATCACCGGCGCTGGTACTCGGTCGCGTTCGGCAACAACCTGATCCTGTCGGTCGACTCCGACCTGCCGCTGACCGAGGGCAGCCGGCAGCAGATGTGGGTGAAGGATCAACTCGACCACCTGCCGGCGAGCACGCAGTACGTCTTCGTGTCGCTGCATCATCCGCCGATCGCGGACAGTATCGTGGACACGCACTCGCATGACGCGCGGCCGAACGAGCAGGCGCTGGCAGCGCTGCTCGAAGCGAGGCAGCCGAGCACGCATGCCGCCTTTGTCGTGATCGCGGGCCACATCCACAACTACGAGCGGTTCAACCAGAACGGAGTCATCTACCTGGTGAGCGGTGGTGGCGGCGCGCGGCCGTATCCGGTCAGCCGCACGCCGCGCGATCTCTACCAGGATCCGGCGTTCCCTAACTTCCACTATGTCCGCTTCGACTTCGATGGCAAGGCGCTGCACGCCACCATGGTGCGGCTGGCCGATCCGGGCGCGAGCAAGCCGGTGTGGGAGAAGAAGGACAAATTCGACGTCCCGCTGCGCCCTTGACCCTGACGTGTGTCTGAACACGACAGTGCCGCCAGCAACCGCCGGCGGCATCTGTTTTGGTGCGGGTTAGTGATTCGTGGTTCCTGCGCGCGGTGTACGCCGCAGCCGGGTGCGCGCGGTGTGCGGGCGCTCCGGCCCTTCGAGGAAGAACCACTTGCAGCCACGGCAGACCCGGCCGAAGCCGTTCTGCATCTCGACTGCCGGGTGGGTGAGGTGGACCCGGAGCGTGCTGCTGCTGGTCTCGTAGCAGCGCGGGCAGAGCGGCACCTCGTCGCCCTCGGCGTAGTAGTACGGGTTGCGGAAGACGGTTTGGCTGCGGTGGTCGAGCTGCTCGCGCAGGGCGGCATTCTCATCGCGCAGGTGGCCGCGTTCCGTGGACAGGTCGATCAACTGCTCCTGCAGGTGGACGATCTTTTCGTAGAGGGGGTAGTCGTTGTACTTGCGGACCAGGTCAGCGATCTCCCGTATGCCCTGAATTGCGGCGGACGCGTTGACAACCATGGCAGCACCTATTCGCCTTTCGTTCGCCCATCGTACCAAGTCCAGCAACATTCCGGAAGTAACTATCGACGGATCTTAGGATGAGCATGCACCGTCCGCGGTGCAGCAGCTAAGCTACTGCAAAAGTGGTACTTAGCTGGCCATTGATGACGGGGAGCGGGGTCGCCGCGTGGCTGGTTACTCGAGTGCGGCTGCTGCGGCCTCAGCCGCGGCCGGCCGGGTAGTCAGGGTGACCGCAGCGGCCAGGATCAGCCCTCCGCCAACCCATGCCAGCGGGCCCAGGCGGTCGCCGAGCAACTCGACTCCAAGGAGCGAGCCGAGTAGTGGCTCGATGTTGAGAAACACAGCCGCGCGCGACGCCGGAACGTGGTGAATACCCCAGTTCCAGAGCAGCGTGGAGCCAGCGGTGCAGAACAGCCCGGCAGCGGCCGATGCCAGCCACACAGACGAGGGCAGCCCATGCACGGGCGGCAGTCCATCGCGCCAGAAGACCCAGACGGCCATCATCAGCGCACCGGTGTAGATGCCGTACACGGTGACCACTGCGGGCGGATGGTGGCGCATCAGGCGCTTGTTGATCAGAATCCAGAACAGGGAGACGAGCAGAGCCGCAAGCACGAGAACGTCACCTAGCAGCGACGGGCCGTGCCCGCCGGATGCTCCGTGATGGCCCCCAAGGACGATCAGCGCGACGCCGGCGCTCGAGCCGACCAGCGCCAGCCATCCGATGCCGTCGAGGCGCTCGCCTGCGAACAGAGTCGCGGCCGCTCCGAGCAGCACCGGCATGCTGCCCACCATTAGTGAGGCGTGCGACACCGTGGTGAGGGACAGACCATAGAACTGGACAAGGTACTGCACTGGGATTCCCAGGAACGATGCCCAGAGCAAAACGCGCCACTCCGCCGCGGTGAAGCGGGGCCGATGCTGGAGCGCAAAGGGGATCAGCCCGATGCAGGCGAACAGGAAGCGGTAGAGCACCATGTGGCCCACGGCGAGGTGCGCGAGGACGATTTTGCCGAAGTAGAACCCAGTGCCCCAGAAGCAGCCCGCGAGCGCGCAGGCTCCATAGCCGAGCCAGTGCGTGGTCGAGCGCGCCTGTGTCATGGCGGTGGTCGGCATAGCTCTACTCTAGTGGTTTGCTCCCATGGGTTTGCCCGCGAGGCGCTTACATCCGGATCAGGCCGGAGCGAATGACCCACAGTGACAGCGTCGCGATCACGAGCCAGAGGACGACACCCTGAATCATTGGGCGAACGCCGACCTGTCTCAGTGTGCGTTTCGAGATACCGCTGCCGATCAGAAACAGCGTGACAGAGATGCCGATGCGGCCCAGCTTCGCAAATGCAGCGAACAGGGGGGCACCCAAGGGCAGTGTCGTGTTCGCGACCGCGGCCAGGCAGAAATAGAGGATGAACCACGGCCACTGGATGCGTGCACGGCTCTTCGACGCCGCGGCCGTGACGACGGCGAGTGGCACGATCCAGAGGGCGCGCGCCAGCTTGACGGTGGTCGCGATGCGGAGCGCCTCCACCCCATAGTGAGCGGACGCGCCGACGACTGAACTCGTGTCGTGAATGGCGAGCGCCGCCCAGAGGCCGAACTGCGGCTGCGTCATGTGCAGGTAGAAGCCGATCGCCGGGAACGTCACCAGCGCGACGGCGTTCAGGGTGAAGACAGTGCCGAGTGAGGCGGTCATCTCCTCGTCATCCGCCCCGATGATGGGCGCGATCGCGGCGATGGCACTGCCGCCGCAGATGGCCGTGCCGCAGGTGATCAGGAAGGACGCTTTGCGTCGCACCCGCAGCGCCAGACCGAGCACGGTGCCGAGCACCAGTGCCGCCGCGATGCTGATCGCCGTATAGGCGAAGCCTGCTGCCCCGGCCCGCAGCACCTCGCGCAGGTTCATGCCAAAGCCAAGCGCTACTACCGAGGCCTGCAACAGCAGGCGGGAGAGATCGCGGCTCTCCTGCGCGAACGGGTGCGCGAAGATCAGCCCAAAAGCGATGCCGCCGGCGAGCGCGACAGCAGGGGAGAGAAAGCCGGTTGCGCAAAGGATGAGCGCGATGAAGAAGATGCGCTTTGCGGCTAGCGGGTCCTGCGGGGATCGGCTCACCGTGTCACAACGCGAGCGCGGTGAACTGCCGTGTCAAGAGTAGCTGCTCTGGGTGGAGGCGCAGACCGCGCCGCCACCTCAGTACAGACCGGTATCCCTGGAGTCTCGTGCACGCTAATCACGCCTGCCGAGCCCTTACCAGACCCGGCACATCTGTGCCGGCGCTGGCGCCATGGGCTGCCCCACCTTGCATCCGAAGGTCTGCGCGAACTCCGGCATGTTCAGGATGACGCCTTTGACGCGGAGTGCGTCGGGCGAATGGGGATCGGTCTGCACAGAGAGCCGCAGCAGCTCTGGCCGCTCATCCGAGCACCAGTTCTGCGCCCAACCGAGAAAGATCTCCTGCTTCGGCGTGTAGCCAGTCTGGTCTTTTGCATCGAGCGAGCGCCCGTGCTGCGCGGCATCGGCCACCAGCGCCATCCACGCCAGTCGCAGGCCGCCATTGTCGGCTGTGTTTTCGCCGAGGGTGAGCTTGCCGTTCACATGCAGATCGTCCACTGCGACGAAGCTGCTGTATTCCTTCACGACGCAGTCCGTCCGCTCGTCGAACTGCTTTGCGTCTTCCGGCGTCCACCAGTCGCGCAGATTGCCCTGCGCGTCGAACTTGCGACCTTCGTCGTCGAAGCCGTGCGTCAGCTCATGGCCAACGACTGCGCCGATGTGGCCGTAGTTGGTCGCATCGCTCGCGCTACGGTCGTAGAACGAAGGCTGCAGAATGCCCGCCGGGAAGTTGATGTCGTTCATCGTCGGATCGTAGTAGGCGTTCACGGTGGGCGGCGTCATCCCCCACTCCAGCTTGTCGACCGGTTTGCCGATCTTGTGCAGTTCGTAGTCGGTGTTGAACTCGCGCGCATGCACGGTATTGCTGAAGGGCTCAGCCGCTGCGACCTGCAGGCTCGAGTAGTCGCGCCACTTGCTCGGGTAGCCGATCTTGTCGACCACGGCGGCCAGCTTCTCGTGTGCCTTCGCTCGCGTCGCCGGGCTCATCCACGTGAGTTGGTCGAGATCGTGGTTCATCGCGGCTCCGATCTGCCTCACCTCGTCCGAGGTGCGGGCTTTGCTGTCGCCGGGGAAGTACTTTGCGACATACGACTTGCCCAGCAACTCACCCAGATTCTTGTCTGAAGAATCGACACAGCGCTTCCAGCGCGCCTGCTGCTCGGGTATGCCCTGAAGCTTGTGGCTGTAAAAGTCGAATTGCTCGTCATCGAACGCCTTTGGGAGCTGGCTCGCGAAGGCATCGACAAGGTGAACGCGCATGTACGCCTTCAGCGTGTCGAGATCGGTGGAAGTGAGCAGCGGATCAAGGCCCGCGAAGAAGCCGGGGTTCGCCACGTTCAGGTCTGTGATGGCCGGTACGCCGGCTGCTTTCAGCAACTCCGACATATGCAGGTTCGGCGTGTCGGCGGCGAGCTTCGCGAGCGGCTCCTTGTGGTACACCACATCAGGATTCCGCCGCTCGACGTTGCCCATCGAGAGCTTGGCGAGCGAGGTCTCGAACGCGAGAATCGCATCGGCGTGCCGAGTGACATCGGCGGGTGGTTCCCCAAGCAGCTTCAGCACGTTCGCGATGTGCTGCTTGTATTGCTGGCGCAGTGTTTCGTCCTGCGCGCCGGTGCGGAGGTAGTAGTCCTTCTCGGGCAGGCCAAGACCGCCCTGGTCTACGGCGGCGATCTCCTGGCCTGCGTTCTTGAAGTCCGGTTCGGGACCGAGGCTCAGAAAGACGTTTACGTCGAGGCGGCCCAGGTGCGCGATCTCTGGCGGCAGCTCTGTCGCGGAGCGAAGTGCGGCGATCCGGTCGAGCTCCGGCTGAATCGGCGCGAGCCCTGCCTTCTCGATGCGGTCTGTGGCCATGCAGCTCGAGTAGTAGTCGCCGATCTTCTGATTGTCCGAGCCGGGCGCGCCATGCGCAGCGGCGGCTGTATCGAGCAATCCGTGCAGGGCCTGCTGGTTGAACTCGTACAAATTGGTGAACTGGTTGGAAGCGGGCAAGTCTGCGGAGATGGGATGCTGCTTCGCGTAGTTGCCGCAGGCGTATTTGTAGAAGTCGACGCAAGGATCGGCAGTGGTGTCCATGGCGGACCTGTCGAAGCCCGGGTTGGTGCGGACAGTTGCTGCGGTCTGCGCAAATGTAACTACAGATGCAGCAGAAGCGAAGGTCAGAGCTGCGCAGGCGAAGCGCAGGACAGAGCGGTATTGCAACACGGGGATCTCCTCGATGGAACTGTTTGCGATGGGGCTTACCAGATGCTGCAGCGCTGCTGCGGCGCCATGGCCTGACCGGGCTTGCACTGGAAGGCTTGCTGAAACTCGGGCAGATCCATCACCACACCGTTCACGCGGTACTCTTCGGGCGAGTGTGGGTCAGCCTGCACGCGGACGCGCATCTCCTCTGGGCGTGAATGCGAGCACCAGCTCTGCGCGTAAGCGGTGAAGAACTGCTGTGCAGGCGTCATGCCGGCGAGATCGGGATCAGGCTTCCCGCCCTGCTGCAGCTTCTGCTGCCATGCCAGGTAGCCCAGCCGCACGCCGCCGATGTCCGCGATGTTCTCGCCCAGGGTTAGCCGGCCATTCACATGCAGGTCATCCACTGCAACGAATTTGCTGTACTCATCGGCCACGCAATCGGCACGCTGCTTGAACTTCTGCTCATCCGTCGCGGTCCACCATTGATGGAAGTTGCCGTGACCGTCGAACTGGCGGCCCTCGTCATCGAAGCCGTGCGTCAGCTCGTGGCCTTCGAGACCACCGCCCTCTCCGTAGTTCACGGCATCGCCCATCTGCGGGTCGTAGTAGGGCGGCTGCAGAATGCCGGCGGGAAAGTTTGTGGTGTTCGCCTGCGGATTGTAGTAGGCGTTGACGGTGGGCGGGCTCATCGACCACTCGAGCTTGTCGGTGGGCTTGCCGATCTTGCTGAGCTCGTGGTGCAGTTCGAAGCCACCCACACGCTCGATGTTGCCCGCTGCATCGCCGCGGACGATTTTCAGGTTCGAGTAGTCGCGCCAGTGATCGGGATAGCCGACTTTGTTGGTTACCGCATGCAGCTTTTCTTCTGCCTGCGCTTTGGTGGTGGGGCTCATCCAGTCGAGCGTCTGGATATCGCGGCCCATCGCGGCCTCGATGTTCTGGAGAATCTCCAGATTGCGCGCCTTGTCTTCGGGGCTGAACCGCTGGGCAACGTAAACGCGACCCAGAGCCTCCCCGAGCCCGTGATCCGTTGCGCTGACGCAGCGCTTCCAGCGTTCGCGCTGCTCTGGTTGACCGGAGAGCGTCTTGCCGTAGAACGCGAAGCTTTCCGCATCGAGCGCGGCAGGCAGACCGATGCCCGGGACGGAGCGCAGCACATCCCAGCGAAGCAGCGACTGGAGCGTCGGCAGCTGGGTCTGCGCAAGGGTCGTGTTTAACGCGTCAAAGTAGGCCGGCGTTGCGACGTTCAGCGAGGTGAAGACAGGTGTCTGCAAGGCCTTGGTGTACTGGCTCACGTCGAATCTGCTGAGCTGCGTGCGAAAGTTTGCAAGTTCAGTCGGGTGGTAGAGCTTGCCGGGATCCCGCAACTCGACCGGGCTCAGTGACGCGGTCGCGAGCCTGGTTTCGAGCGCGAGCACCTGCTCGGCATCCCGCTTCGCATCCGCAACCGGCTCACCGGCCAGCGTGAATGTACGCGCGATGTGATTGACATACTCCTGGCGCAGCTTCAGTGAGGCGGCGTCCGAGCGCAGGTAATAACCCCGCTCGGGCAGACCCAACTCTGGCTGCCTCACCAGCGCGATCATGCGGCTTGCATCCTTGAAGTCTTCGTCGCTGCTGAGATCGAACAAAGTCGTGATGCCGGCCTGGTCGAGGCTGGCCATCAAGGGCGCGAGGTCATGCAGGCTGCTCAGTTGCGCGATGCGGTCCAGCAGCGGCTGCAATGGTTTGAGACCAGCGCGTTCGATGGCTGCGGTGTCCATGCAGCTGGCGTAGAAATCGCCGATCTTCTGCGTGTCCGCATCGCGGGTGCTGCTCGGGTCGCTGGCCTTCTCGAGAATGGCCTTGAGGATGAGGTCGTTGTCTTCACTCAACTGCGTGTCGACGCCGTAGGAGGAGCGATCGGCGGGTATGGGATAGCGCTTCAGCCAAGTGCCGCAGGCGTACTGGAAGAAGTTCACGCAGGGATCGGCCGAGGTGTCGCGCAGCGACGGGTCAAGCCCGTGCAACTGCACGCGTGTCTGCTCGCTGACGGCGCTCTGGGCCTGCGCGGAGAGGCTGGGAGCGGCGGAGAAGGCAACCAGAAAGGACGAGGCGACGACGAATACGGAGAGGCGGCGGCCCATGTGTGAAAGGCACTCCTTCAAAGGGAAACCAGAACAGCCGGAGACGCCAATGAAACGGCTTCAAACGGCCAAAGTCAAATAGCTGGCGCGCGCCGGGGCCGGGCCGGTTGTAGCAAAATGAAGAGGTGCGACGCCCTGCGCAGTTCGTGGCACGTTGGCCAGCTTCCGGCCTGGCCGGTTTGCTCGTCCTGCTGCTCCTGCCACTGCGGGCCGTGCCCGCCAGCCGACCACGCGAGAGCGGTCCGAAGCCGGTGCTGCGCATTCCGGTCGATGCGCTGGGCTACCGCGTTCCGGGCAAGCTCTATCTACTGTCGGGTTACACGTCGTCGTCGCTCGACTTCCTGGATGCAACACATCTGCTGCTCACCTTCCGGCGACCGCACCTGCTGACGCGCGAGCCAGAGTCCGTTGGCCTGGACCAGGTGGTGCAGGCAGACGTGCTCGAGCTGCCGGGTGGTCGCGTTGTGGCTGAGAAAGAGTGGGTTCTGCGGGATCGCGGCCGCTACGTGTGGCGGCTGGGCGAGGGTCGTGCGCTGGTGCGCATCGGCTCACGGCTCTTTGAGACCGGCGACGACCTGGAAATGCGGCCGGTCTTTGATTCGCCCAGCCACCTGAAGCTTGTTGAGGCATCGCCCGATGGCGAGCTGCTGCTGATCGAAAGCGAACGGGAGCGGCATACCCCGGAGCAGCATCGTCAGCTGGTGCTGCATGCCGAGCTGATAGGCGCCGACCCGCCCGCGGAGGACGTGGAGATCCGGCTGGCGCGCCTGGACGAGAAGCGGCTCCTGATGAGCGCGCGTGCCGACCAGGTCGGTGACCTGCCTGCCACCCTGAACGGATATTTGGGGCAGGTGAAGACAGGCGAGCAGCACTGGGCGATCCGCTTCCACCCATTCTCAAAGCCGCAGCCAGACCCTGGCCAGGTCGTCACGCAAGTCGACTCAACCTGCGCGCCGGAGGAGAAGGTGCTGAGCGAGCAGAGCGTCCTTGTGCTCACCTGTCCGCCGAAGCACAATGACCGTTTCGTCGAGGTCTACACGCTGAGCGGGCAAAAGCTGTGGGATGGACGATGGCAGTCGAACTTCACCTGGCCGGCATTTCGCGTATCAGCCAATAGCGCAAGTGTGGCGATCTCATGGCTGGCGATCAACCGGCCGGTGGGCTCGCAGGAGTCGATCGATGATGAATCGGTGCAGACGCAGGTGCTGACGGTGCTGGATGCCCACACAGGAGCGCTGCGCCTGGGGCTGGCGGTCGACCCGATCGTGTCCGCAGGCGCGAACTTCGCGCTGTCCGGGGACGGGAACCGGCTGGCGGTGATCAACAAGGGAGCAGTCGAGATCTACGACCTGCCGACACCCGCGGCAGCCCCGACGGGGAACCAACGGGCAGCAAAGTAGGCAGTGCGGGTGCGGGACTGTCGGTGTTGACCGGGGCGGCGGGGTGCCGCCCGGCGCTGCTAGGCGGCCTTGGTGACGATGGCCTTCACGCGCGCATTGAGGCGGCTCTTGTAGCGCGACGCGGTGTTCTTGTGCAGGATGCCCTTCTGCACGCTCTTGTCGAGCGCGGAGACTGTGGCGCGATACTGGGTTGCGACGCCCTGGGCATCGCCCTTCTGCAGAGCCTCACGGAGTGCTCGCAGGCTGGAACGGACGCGGCTCTTGTTGGCGCGGTTGACCGTGGTCTTGCGCTCCGTCTGACGGGCGCGCTTCAGCGATGAAACGTGATTAGCCATCTGCTTCCTTGCTCAGAACCTGTTGGAAATCTCTGGAGCTATGTCCAGGAGTTGCAGGCGATGCACACGGTTGGACCCACGCCGCATCCGCCGCAAGCACTTAGTGTACCTGCGGGCGCTTGAACGGGTCAATCCGGCGTTGACCGGGGCCTGGTGGACTGCATCCGAGGACGGGCATGTGCATCCAAAAAGGAGTCTGGAGCGGGATTGGAGAACGCACGAGGAGCTCTTTCCCGATATCGCGGAGTGTTGAGAAACATTCATCACTTTGATCGTTGACGCTCCAGGCGGGAGGGGCTAGTCTTTGCGCATCCGAGGGATTTTCCATCGCGGAGAGCACCGGGCAGGGCGGCCAAACGTCCATCCTGAGTGCGCCGATGTGATGCCCAGGCAGCCTGTCTCCCCGTCCACGAAAGCCACTACCACGCACGCAGCCGCAGCCCCTTGGCTTCTGAGGACGCATGGGGTCGCAGGAGGTCCATTCTCCGCTTGATCAGAAAAGCGCTCGACATCACGCCTAACATTGAGGCCCTGTTCGGGACCCGCGACGAAAATCTGAGACTGCTTGAAGACAAGCTGCAAACCCGGATCGATCTCCGATCGGACGCTGTCCATGTCTCCGGCCCAGAGGAGAGCGTGGCCTGCGTGGAGCGGATTTTTTCCGACTACGAACAACTGCGCAAAGGCGGCGTGAGCCTGCAGAATGGCGAGCTGAACAGCCTTCTGAAGATCGTGGCCGCCGACCCGAGCGTGTCCCTGAAGTCCCTGGTCGAGAGCGGGAAGCAGCGCTCGGCGGGCGGCATCAAGCGCATGGTGCAGCCGCGCTCCGTCAATCAGAAGCGCTATGTCGAAGCGATCGAACAGGCGGACATGGTGTTCGGCATCGGCCCCGCCGGCACCGGAAAGACTTATCTCGCCGTCGCGATGGCCGCCTCCGCCCTGATGGCAAAGCGGGTGAGCAGGATCATCCTGGTACGTCCTGCGGTTGAGGCCGGTGAGCGGCTCGGCTTCCTGCCCGGCACCCTTCAGGAGAAGATCGACCCTTATCTCCGCCCGCTCTACGACGCACTCTATGACCTGCTCGATCAGGAGCGGGTCGACAAGATGATCGAGCGCAACGTGATCGAAGTAGCACCGCTCGCCTTCATGCGCGGCCGCACACTAAATGACGCGTTCATCATCATGGACGAGGCGCAGAACACCACCAGCGAGCAGATGAAGATGTTCCTGACCCGCCTAGGCAACAACGCAAAGGCGATCATCACGGGCGATGTGACGCAGATCGATCTGCCAAACCCGCGGCGCTCCGGCTTGCTGGAGGCGATGGAGATCCTGAAGGGGGTCGACGGCATCCGCTTCATTCACTTCGAGGACGGCGATGTGGTGCGCCACCACCTGGTGCAGCGCATCATCCGAGCCTACGACAGCTTCGGTCGTCAGCAGGCGGAGCTGCCGCTGGGCATGGCCGAAGGCGCGAGGCAGCCTGCAGCCAAGCCGCAGTAAGACTGCCCGGTACAATCATGGCTACCGGCTTCGGTAGACGCAGAAGAGGAGGGTCGCGGCCCTCCTCTTCTGTTTTCCCACTCCGGCAGCAAGGCGAGCTGATCGAACGATGATCGTGTATGAACCGGGCGTGGAAGCAGAGCTACCGCGCGCAGCGCGTCCTGGACGACGCGCGCTTGCCACCTTCTTGCGCGAGGCGCTCGCGGCGATCCGCCTCGACGGCGCGATTAGTGTGCTGATCGCCGGCGATGACACGGTCCGCACCTTGAACCGCCAATATCGCCGCAAGGACAAGACGACCGACGTGCTTTCGTTCCCTGCATCGGCGGAGAGTGAGGGCATCGCTGGTGATCTGGTGATCTCGCTCCCCATCGCAATGCGACAGGCCACGGAGCGCGGCCACACACTCGACACGGAGATCCGCATCCTGCTACTGCACGGACTGCTGCACCTCGCCGGCTACGACCACGAGACCGACGATGGCGCGATGCGTCGCCGCGAGCAGCGCCTGCGGCGGCAGCTTGGCTTACCCGCTGGCCTGATTGAGCGGACGACCGGGCCGGTGAAGGCAAAGAAGGCGGCAGCGCGATGAAGTGGCTCTACTTCGGCCTCATCCTTGTGCTGCTGATGATTCATACGCTGGCGGCGTATGTCGATCGCCTCTACTCCGAGCTGGGCAAGTTTCTCTCGCGCGAGTTCCAGGACAACATGGAGGTGTGGGAGCAGGAGATCGAACCCACGCTCGGCTTCTCGCGGTCACGGCTGGCGTTGTGCGCCGCGGTGCTTGCGCAGCTCTCGCTTGCCGCAATCGTGCTCATCATCGGCGCGATCCTGTTTGGCCGCGAGGGTGAGGTGGGACCGCCCACGCTGGTCGGCGTGCTGCAAGCGGGGCTTGCGATCGTGCTGGTTGTCCTGATCTTCAGCCGGCTGCTGCCCTATGCATTCTTCACGCGTACCCGGGGTGCATGGGTGCTGCGCTGGCGGTGGCTGCTGCGCCTCTGCTTTTTCCTCGTGCTTCCAGTGGAGCTGTCGCTCGAGTTCCTGCTCTCGATCGTGTCGCTGGCGCAGCCCGAGAAGCGCGAGGAGGCCGCCGATCCCGGCGATGCTGTCGATGCACTGATCGAAGCCGGCGAGGAGGAGGGCATCCTCGAGGAGAGCGATCGCGACCTGATCCGCTCGGCCGTCGAGTTCGGAGACAAGGTCGTTCGCGAAGTGATGACACCGCGGCCGTCCGTCTTCGCAGTCCCGGCAGAGACCAGGCTCGCGGACTTTCTCGGCATGCTGGAGTCACGTCCTTTTTCGCGCGTCCCCGTGTACGAGGGCACGCTCGACAACATCACTGGCATCGTCTTTTCACACGATCTGTTGCAGGTGGCGGATAAAGACGCAGAGCGGCGCACCGTCGCCAGCCTGCAGCGGCCCGCTGCCTTCGTCCCCGAGACCAAACCGGTGGACGATCTCTTGCGCGAGATGCAACGGGAGAAGCAGCACATGCGTGTAGTGATCGACGAATACGGCGGCGTGTCGGGACTGGTGACGATTGAAGACCTGCTGGAGGAGATCGTTGGCCAGATTACGGACGAGCACGAGGCCGACAGCGAAGACCATCAGCCGACGCAGGAGAGCGAGGGTGTCTGGGTGGTGCCGGGCACGCTCGAACTCGAGTCGCTCGAGGCACTGACCGGAGATGAGGCGCTGAGGGACGGCGATTTCGCGGCCACGACGGTAGCCGGACTGGTGAGTGAAGTCGCCGGCCGGATCCCGATGGCAGGCGAGGTGATCGTGGTGGGCAAGACGCGGCTGGAGGTGCTTGCCTCAACGGACCGCCGCGTGGAGCGGCTGCGCATCTCCGCCGTTGAGACGCCGGCAGCGTAGGATCGCAGAGGAGGAGTCCTACTGTTGCGATCCGGCTTTGTTTCAATCATCGGCCGCCCGAATGCGGGCAAAAGCACGCTGCTGAATGCGTTGACTGGCGAGAAGGTGGCGATCGTCACCGCGAAGCCGCAGACCACGCGTACGCGTATCCAGGGCGTAGTGGAGGTGCCGGCGCGCAAGGGACGGCATGCGTCACCCGCGGCGCAGATTGTGTTTGTCGATACGCCGGGTGTACACAAGCCGAACACGCAACTGGACCGCCGCATGATGCAGGAGGTGCACGAAGCCCTCGCCCAGCGCGACCTCGTGATCCTGATGCTCGATGCGACTCGCGAGCTGCGACTGGAGAGCGAGGGCGAACCTGTCGAGAAGGGCAATCGCCGCGGCTCCACAGAAGACCAGTTCGCTCTCGAGATGGTCCGCAAGCTGGACTGCCCGGTGATTCTCGCGATCAATAAGATCGACCTGATCGATCGCGAGACGCTGCTGCCGTTGATTGCGCGCCTCAGTGCGCTGCACGACTTCGCCGCGGTGGTGCCGCTGTCTGCACGCAAGCGCGACGGGCTGGAGCGCCTGCTGGAAGAGATTGTCAGCCGGCTGCCGCAGGGCCAGCGCTACTACCCGCCCGAGCAATACACCGATCAGCCGGAGCGCTTCCTTGTAGCGGAATTGATCCGGGAGCGCATCCTGATGGAGACGGGCGAAGAGGTGCCGTACGCATCTGCCGTGGTGATCGAGCGCTTCGAGGAGCCGCCTGTGGATGCGCGGCCACGCAAGGACGGCAAGCTGCCAGTGACGAGTATCGCAGCAGCGATCTACTGCGAGCGCTCGGGGCAGAAGGCGATTTTGATCGGCAAGGGCGGCTCGAAGCTGAAGAGCATCGGGGCATCGGCCCGCAAAGAGATCGAGTCGCTGCTAGGCACGCGCGTCTTCCTCGAGCTTCACGTGATTGTCGAAGAGAACTGGCGTGAGTCGCGCGGCTTTGTCGAGTCGCTGGACTGGCGCAAGCAGATCACCGAGCTGGCAAGTCACCAAGACAGCGAAGAGCCGAAGGACGAGTCGCCGGACAAGAGCTGACGTGAGCTACTCGCGTGCGCTGATGCCGAGCGCCTTCATCTTGCGGTAGAGGTGTGTGCGGTCCAGCCCCAGCGCCTCTGCGGCGCGGCTCATGTTGCCGTGGCACTCATCCACCTTCTTCAGGATGAAGTCGCGCTCGTAAGCGTTGCGCGCCTCCTGCAGCGAGTTGAAGTCCGCGGCCAGGCGGCCTGGATCCCGATGCACCAGCATCGGCAGATGCTTGCGGTCGATGCGTGTGACCTGCGGATTCAGAATGACCAACCGCTCAACCAGGTTGCGCAGCTCCCGCACATTGCCCGGCCACTGATATTGCTTCAATGTGGCGATCGCATCGTCGCTGATCTCGATACGCGGACGACCGTACTCGCGTCCGAACTCGGCGAGAAATTCGCGCACGAGGATCGGGATATCCTCGCGTCGCTCGCGCAGGGGTGGCACGTAGAAGGGGATGACGTTTAGCCGATAGAAGAGATCTTCGCGGAAGTTACCACGCGCGATCTCCTCTTCGAGGTTCTTGTTCGTCGCAGCGATGATCCGGACATCCACGCTCACCGGCTGCGTGGTGCCGACCGGCGTGAAGCGCTGCTCATCCATCGCGCGCAGCACCTTGGCCTGGGTTTTCAGGCTCATGTCGCCGATCTCGTCGAGGAACAGTGTGCCGTTGTTCGCGCGCTCCAAGGTGCCCCGCTTCTCTGGTGGTCCGCCGGGCACCGCGCCGTGACGATAGCCGAAGAGCTGCGTTTCGATCGAGTCCTCAGGGATCGCGGCGCAGTTCAGCTCGACGAAGAGTCCCTCGCGCCGCAAACTCTCCGCGTAGATTTCGCGCGCAATCAGCTCCTTGCCGGAACCGGACTCGCCGAAGATGAGCACGCGGCCATTTGTAGGCGCCATCAACCGGATCTGCTGCCGTAGCGCCTTGATCGGCACGCTCTCGCCAGAGATGCGGGCACGAGGCGAGGACTGCCGCTTCCACTCTTCATTCTCTGAGCGGAGCCGGCGCGCCTCGATCGCATTC
Source organism: Candidatus Dedyshia acidiphila (assembly GCF_051025295.1). Taxonomy (NCBI): domain Bacteria; kingdom Pseudomonadati; phylum Acidobacteriota; class Terriglobia; order Terriglobales; family Acidobacteriaceae; genus Candidatus Dedyshia; species Candidatus Dedyshia acidiphila. The sequence continues at coordinate 48,500 of NZ_JBMGJV010000015.1, forward strand.
TTGAGCAGAATCAGAGTGCGCTCGAGCGAGAGCGGCTTCTCGAGGAAGTCAAATGCGCCCAGCTTGGTGGCGCGCACAGCGCTCTCGATGGTGCCGTGGCCGGAGATGATGATGACCTCCGGCCGCACCTCGCTCTCAAACTGGCGGATGTCCTGGAGCACGCTCATGCCGTCGCGGTCCGGCAGCCAGATGTCGAGCAGCACCGCCTCGTAGCTGGCGTCGCGCATCAGCACCAGCGCCTCGCCGGCAGTCGCGGTAGTGGTCACGGTGTAGCCCTCTTCGGCAAGGATCGCGCCGAGGGAGTCGCGAATCTCTGCCTCGTCGTCGACGATCAGGACATGGCTCACGAGGGTAGCTCCAACGAGGCGGGCGAAGGCATGGCGCTGCTGCCATCCATGGCGTCGGCGAATGGCAGCTCGATGATGAAGCGTGCGCCTGCGGGCTGATTGTCCTCGACGCGGATCGTGCCCTGGTGTTCCTGCACGATCTTCGACGCGATGGCGAGCCCGAGGCCCGTGCCGCGCTGCTTGGTGGAGAAGTAGGGCAGAAAGAGCCGTTCACGCATATCGCTGGTCACGCCGGGTCCAGTGTCGGCGACGATGATCTCTGCCATGGTGCGGCTGGCGTTTTCGCCGGTGATGACCGTGAGTTGGCGATGCAGCGTGCCCTGCATCGCCTCGGCGGCATTGTCGATGAGGTTGGCGATGGCGCGCCGCAGCGCTTCCTTATCCGCCATGACGGGAGGCAGGTCGTGCATGAAACGGCGCTCCACGCGGATGTCATCCATCCGGCCGGCAAAGATCATCAACGCCGCATCCGCGATGGAGTTGAGATCGACGGGAAGCGGCGATGAGACAGGGAACTGCGCAAGCGCGGCGAACTGATCCACGAGGTTCCTGACGGTCTCGACTGAGTTGAGGATCACGTCGGTGCAGTGTGTGATCACGGAGGGCGAGTCGGGCGTGGGCCGGTCGGTATGGCGGCGGATGCGCTCCGCACTGAGCGAGATCGGGGTGAGCGGGTTCTTGATCTCGTGCGCGACGCGCTGCGCCACCTCCTTCCACGCGGCCTGCCGCTGCGCGCGCAGCACCTCAGTCACATCTTCGAGCACCAGGATGTAGCCGCGGCGCTGATGCGGCTGGTCCAGCACGGCGAAGGTGACCGCCAGCCGGCGGGAGCCGCTGGGGCGTGCAAAGTCGATCTCCGAGCCGGCGATGCGCATGCGCTGACTGCGTCGCAGCAGCCGGCGCACCTCCTCGCTAATGGCTGGTGGAAACGCGACATCGAGCGGCAGGTCAGCGAGCGCACGCTCCACGTGCGGCACGCTGGTGTGCAGGTCGAGCAGGTCGAGCATGGCGCGATTCGAGAGCAGCACGCAGAGCTGACTGTCGAGCGTAGCCACGCCGCTGGGGATGGTGTCGAGGATCAGCTCGAGTTCGCGACGCCGGTCAGCAAGTGCGCGATTCACTTCGGAGAGTTGCGCCGACGATGTCTCGGCAAGTGCGCGGCTCTGCTCCAGATCCGCCGCCATCGCGTTGAAGGAGTGAATGACCTCGCCCAACTCCTCGGTCGCGCCGAGAGTGACGCGATGGCTGTAGTGCCCGGCGCTGATCTGCTCCATGGCTTCAGCCAGCGTCTCCGCCGGACGCGTGACCTGCTTGGCGAGGTAGAGCGCGAGCCAGCTGCTGGCGAACAGGGTGAGCGCTGTGAGCAGCAACATCAGGAGGAAGTAGGTGCCGCGCACGCGATTGCGATTGCGGAACAGCTCCCAATAGCTGTCGGATTCAGAGCGAATGCTGCTGACGGTGCGGGACAGACCTGCGGGCAGCGGGAGCCCGACCACCACCAGGCTCGAGGAGGGCGTGGCCGAGGTGCCGAGCACATATTCTGCTTCACCGGCGGAAAGGATCGGCTCATCGCTGCGCCGAGCCGCACTCAGCACCAGCTCTGGCAGGGTGCTTGTGCCGGTGGAACGCGCCATATCCGCGTCGTCGATCCACGAGCGCATGCTGACGTGTTCGGCGGCCGCGCCGTGCGGCAGTGCGTATTGCACCACCGGCGTGCCGTCGCTGTAGATCATCACGAAGCCGCCGGACAAAGTGAGTCGGTGGCTGCGCACGATATTCAGCGCAGCAGCGGTGTCTTTGCGGCGCAAGTTGCGCTCCAGGCCGGGAGAACTGGCGATGGCCTCCGCTTCCGAGCGGGCATTCTCCGCGGCATAGTGCGACAGCTCGAGCGCGACCCGTGTTGCATCCTCACGCACCTGCGCGACCGGGTGCGAGAACCAGCGGTCGATGGAGCGGTTCAGCAGGAGATAGCTGAATAGGAACATGAACAGCGTGGGCGCGAAGCTGAGGATGAGCGCACCGCTGAGCAGGCGGGTGCGGATGCGCGATCCGAGCAGGCGGCTCCGGCCATCGCCATACATCTTGAGCACATTTCGGAAGAGCAGGACGACCAGCACCACCAGAAGCAGGAAGACAAGGATGGTGAGCGCGGTAAAGAGGAAGACGCCGTTACTGTCGTGCGGATCGAGAAAGCGAAGATTGAAGGCGTTAAGTGCGAGCAGCAGGATGCCGACCAGGGCGACGCAGATGGCGAGCAGAAGCACGGTCATGCGGCGGCTGCGAAGCACAGACCTACTCACCCCGATCGTAGATTCCGTAAACACGTGATTATAGGCGCGGAGGTTGCGCGGAAGGCATGCCCGGATTGTGTGAAATGGATGTGCTGACTTTTTGGTCAATTTCTTACAAGGGTGTGGCATCCTTAGGGACGCGATCCGGACATCTGTGGTGACAACTTCGTACGGACGCTGTGACCTATAGAAGAGGACGCTACGATGCACACCAAGCTGATGCACCTGACCCTTCCCATCTCGCTCTCGATGCTGTTGCTCGTCTCGGGCTGCAACAAGAATCAGCCCGCGCAGCAGAATCCGGAGCAGCCGGCGGCAGCGCAGCCGCAGTCCGGGCAGGCGACACCGATGCCGAGCACGCCCGCGCCGTCGACGTCGGCCGGAGGGGCGCAGTCGGCAGGACAGATGGCCTCGGCCCCTGCGGCAGCAGCCGCACCGGTCAGCTACACGATCCCCGCTGGGACGCGTGTCACGGTGCGGCTGGGTCAGAGCCTAAGCTCGCAGACCGCGCATGTGGGTGACTCGTTCAATGCCACGGTGACCTCACAGATCGCGGTGAAGGGGAAGACGCTGGTGGCGGAAGGATCATCGGCCAGCGGTGAAGTCACGGATGCTAACTCGCGTGGGCGCTTTAAGGGCGCAGCCATCCTGTCGTTGCGGCTTACCGCTCTCCGTGTCAATGGGCAGAGCATGCCCGTAGATTCGAGCGTCTGGACGCGCAGCATCTCCGGCAAGGGCAAGCGGACGGCCGGCTTTATCGGCGGCGGCGCTGGCGCTGGCGCGCTGATCGGTGGTCTGGCCGGTGGCGGCAAGGGTGCGCTGATTGGGGCGTTGGCTGGCGGCGGCGCGGGCACTGCGGCAGGCGCTTATACCGGCAACAAGCAGGTCATTATCGGCGCGGAGTCGCCGATGACGTTTACGCTGCGCAACAGCGTCACAGTTACGCGGTAAACGATCCTGCGCCGAAGCAAAAAGAGCGTGGCCGCGGCCACGCTCTTTTCTTGTCTGTCGAGGCGCGATCAGGTGAGCAGTTCGTTGAGAGCGCGGTAGGGCTTGCCTTGCGACTGTGCGACCGGTATGCAGGTCAGCGTGCCGTCCCACGTGTTCACGCCTTCCGCCAGGCCCGCATCACTGGCGATCGCCTGCTTCGGTCCGTGCTGCGCGATGCGCATGACGTAGGGGAAGGTGGCATTGGTGAGCGCGAGCGTTGAGGTGTTCGGCACCGCGGCCGGCATATTCGTTACACAGTAGTGCACCACACCATGCAGTTCATAAGAGGGATCGCTGTGCGTGGTAGGGCGTGCGGTCGCGATGCAGCCACCCTGGTCGATAGCGACATCGACGATGACTGCGCCCTTCTTCATCTTCGACACCATGGCCTCGGTGACGATCTTTGGCGCTGACGCACCGGGGATGAGGACGCCGCCGATGACGAGGTCGGCTTCGCGCGTCGCGTGTGCGACGTTGTAGGAGTTGGACGCGAGCGTGAAGACGCGACCGCCGAAGATGTCGTCGAGCTCACGCAGCCGATTGAGGTTCAGATCGACCAGCGTAACCTTCGCTCCCATGCCGAGCGCGATCTTGGCTGCATTGGTCCCGACGATGCCGCCGCCGATGATGCAGACGTTCGCGGGCGGCACACCTGGAACGCCGCCGAGTAGCACGCCGCGACCACCGCGCTCCTTTTCCAGATAGTTCGCGCCGACCTGCACGGACATACGACCGGCAACCTCAGACATGGGCGTGAGCAGCGGGAGCGTGTTGCTACGGTCGCGGATCGTCTCGTACGCGATGCCGGTCACCTTGTTCTTGAGCAGCTGGTCCGTCAAAGCTGGCAGCGGCGCAAGGTGCAAATAGGTGAAGAGCGTGAGACTGGGACGGAAGAAGACATACTCCTTCTCGACCGGCTCCTTAACCTTGACCACCATGTCGGCGTTGGCCCAGACATTGTGCGCCGAGCCGACGATCTCCGCGCCGGCGGCCTGGTACTCGTCGTCAGGGAAGGCAGAGAGCTCGCCGGCGTGCGTCTCCACCAGCACCTTGTGCCCGGCTTCCGAGAGGGCGCGCACACCGGCAGGGGTGATGCCGACGCGGCTCTCGTGATCTTTGACTTCCTTTGGAACTCCGATGATCATGCATTCTCCTGAACGAAATTGTGAGTAGAGGCAAGCAGCCGCGAACTCTACTCTGCGTTATCGATCTGCGCGCGCTGCAGCTTATCCGAGTAATCGATGTAAACCGATTTCCAGGTGGTGTAGAAATCCAGAGCGCCGGTGCCGCCTTCGCGGTGTCCGTTGCCGGTCTGCTTCACGCCGCCAAAGGGCAGGTGCACCTCCGCGCCAATGGTGGGAGCGTTAATGTAGGTGATGCCCGCTTCGAGATCGCGGATCGCGCGAAAGGCCTTGTTCACGTCGCGCGAATAGAGAGCAGTCGACAGGCCGTACTCGATGCCGTTCGCGATCTGGATCGCGTCTTCAATGCCGTCGCATTCGAGGATGCTCAGCACCGGGCCGAAGACCTCTTCCTGCGCGATGCGCATGCCGGGTTTCACCTTCGCGAAGACGGTGGGCGCGAAGAAGTGTCCGCGTGCGTGCGTGCCCTCGCTCAAGGCGACGCCGCCCTGCACCAGCGTGGCGCCCTCTTCCTGCGCAGACTTCGTGTAGCGGGTTGAGGTCTCGATCTGCTGCCGATTGATCTGCGGCCCCATCTCCATCGTCTCCTCAAGCCCATTGCCGACACGTAGCGCCCGTGCCCGCGCGCCGATCCGTTCCGTGAACACGCCGGCCACACGCTTATCGACGATGACGCGACTGGTTGCGGTGCAGCGCTGACCGCTGGTGCCGAAGGCTCCCCACACTGCGCCATCGATGGCGAGATCTAGGTTCGCATCTTCGAGGACGATCATGGCGTTCTTGCCACCCATCTCAAGCGAACATGGCTTGAAGCGGCCTGCTGCTGCCTGCCCGACGATGCGACCCACTTCGCTCGAGCCGGTGAAGGAGATGGCGCGCACCTTGGGATGCTCAACCAGTGGCGCACCTGCCTCCGGACCGAAGCCGGTGACGATATTCACGACACCCACGGGCAGTCCGGCCTCCATGAGCATCTCGACGAGATGAAAGGTGGAGAGCGGTGTGTCCTCTGCCGGCTTGATGACGCAGGTGTTGCCGCAGACCAGCGCGGGGAAGATCTTCCACGATGGAATGGCCATCGGGAAGTTCCACGGCGCGATCATGCCGCAGACGCCGACCGGCATGCGTACGGACATCGCGAACTTATTCTGCAACTCCGAAGGCGTCGTCTGGCCGAAGAGCCGACGGCCCTCTCCGGCCATATAGAAGGCCGTGTCGATCGCCTCCTGCACGTCGCCGCGTGTCTCGCGCAACACCTTGCCCATCTCGCGGGTCATGTCTCGCGCGAACTCTTCCTTGCGCTTCATTAACAGCTCGCCAGTGCGGTAGAGGATCTCTGCACGCTTGGGTGCCGGAACCAGACGCCAGGTCTGGTAGGCGCGGCTTGCCGCCTCGACCGCTGCGTCGACATCCGCGGCGTCGGAGGCGGCAAATACGCCGATCACATCGTGAGTGTCTGCGGGGTTCAGGTTCTCGAACGTCTTGCCACTGCGGGCTGGCTGCATCTTGCCCGCGATTAAATTGCCATACGTCTTCACCGATGCCATGGACGGTCCTTAGGGAGGGAGAGAGGTTTGGCCAAACAGTTGAGCATAGCCGAGCCGGGACAAGAGCACCAATCGGCTCGCCGGACCGCGGCTTGGAACCGCGAAGGCACAGGGCGCGTATCTCTGATTGCCCCTTGATGGAACGGCCCTGGGGCTTGTTGGGGAGCTGTCGTCTGGGCGCTGTTGTCTGGGAGGCTGAAAAGTCGTGCGTTTCCTACTCTGGTGTGTGCTTCTGGTGTTCTGCTGGCCGCTTGCACTGCTGGCGGCAGTGCTCTATCCGCTCGTTTGGCTCCTGCTGCTGCCGTTTCACGTCGTGGGCATCGCCGTGCATGGAGTGCTCGAGCTCATCTCGGGGGTTGTCCTGCTGCCCGGCCGCGTGTTGAAGCGGATCTGAGCAGGTTCTACTCCGCGTCGCGGCTGGCAAACGTATTGCACTGCCGCATGTCGCCGCTGTCGAGCCCGCGTTCGAACCACTGCATGCGCTGTTGCGACGTGCCATGCGTAAAGCTGTCCGGCGCAATGTAGCCCTGCGTCATCTTCTGTAGATGATCGTCTCCAACCGCTGCGGCTGCCTGCAGGCCTTGCTGCACATCGGCACGATCGACGATGTTGCGCTGCTCCGTGCTGTGCGCCCAAACGCCGGCGTAGCAGTCGGCCTGCAGTTCGACCGCCACCGATAGCTTGTTGCCGGCCTCCGGGTTTGAGTCGCGCAACTGCTCCACCTTCTGCTCGGTCCCGACGATCTTCTGCACGTGGTGGCCGATCTCATGCGCGACTACATACGCCTGGGCGAAGTCTCCCGAGGCGCCGAAGCGGCGCAGGTCATTCCAGAAGCCGAGATCGATGTAGACCTTCTCATCCTGCGGGCAGTAGAACGGGCCCGTGGCGGCTCGCGCTGATCCGCAGCCTGAGTAGGTTGCTCCGCGGAAGAGCACCAGCCGTGCATGGCGATAGTTCGGCAGTATCTGGCTCCACGTCTTCTGTGTGTCATCAAGAACAAATGACACGAGTTGGGCAGAGCGCTGCTCATCCGCGGACGGCGGTGCTGCCGGCGCGGTATGCGTGACACCGCCGTTGCCCAGCAGATAAGCGCCAATGAAATTGCGTCCGGTGATCAGGCTGATGACGAGCAGCAGAAGCAGGCCGCCAATACCCAGTCCACCTCCGCCGAACCCAAAGCCGCCGCCGCCCGAACTGCGCCGGTCTTCAACGTCGCCGCTCAGCCCTCCTGGTGTCCAGTCCATCCGGTACTCCTCTGCCCTCTGAGATGTTGCCTTTGCATTGTTGGAAGTGGATGAATGCAGGCGCGGTCATCTTACGTGAGCTCAATTTCGTGAACTTGCAGGCAACTGCGGCACCGTTGGTTGTTCGCACGCGCGTACCACCCATACTGGGGCGATTGCTTCCAACAAAGTGAGGGAAACCCTGAGGCGCTTGGGCGCCCGTCCTCCACGTAACCGTCGCAGTTGTGAATGCGGCGCATTCCCCGTATCCAGAGGTCCCCCGTGAGATCATCCCGTCTTCTTCCGGCCGCTTTGTGCGGACTGCTGGCTGCTTCCACGCTATCGCTTGCGTTGCCGGCTTACGCAGTTCAGGACCAGAGCACGCCGGCAGCAACCCAGCCGGACAACACAGCCAAGAATAAGGCTCACAGCCGCACCGCGGATCAGCAGTCGGAGGCTACCTCCGATCGCGAGATGACGCAGCAAATTCGCAAATCGATCGTGTCAGATAAATCGATCTCTACCTATGGACACAACGTGAAGATCATTACCCGCAACGGGATGGTCACGTTGAAAGGTCCTGTGAAGTCGCAGGAAGAGAAGACCACGATCGCCTCCAAGGCGGCCGAGGCAGCCGGTGGCCAGGACAAGGTCACCGATCAACTCACCGTCAAGCAGTGACGCACCAGTCTGCTCTGAGAAGGGAAAATCATTATGGCAGGAAAAAATACAGCAGCTTTCGGCATCTATCCCACACGTTCTGCGGCCGAGTCGGCAGTGGATCAGTTGGTCGCAGCGGGATTTTCGAACCAGGATGTATCGGTCCTGATGGCGGACCAGCGCGGCTCACGTGACTTCGCCGCCGAGAAGAACACGAAGGCGCCTGAAGGCGCGACAACAGGTGGCGTCCTGGGCGGCGCCGTCGGCGGCACACTCGGCCTGCTGGCAGGCATCGGTGCGCTGGCCATTCCCGGCGTCGGTCCCCTGATCGCAGCAGGTCCGATCATGGGTACGCTCGCGGGTCTGGGCGCGGGCGGCGTTGTGGGCGGCCTCGTCGGCCTGCTGGTTGGTATGGGCATTCCGGAATACGAGGCGAAGCGCTACGAAGGCCGCGTGAAGGATGGTGGCATTCTCGTCTCGGTGCACTGCGACAGTTCGGATGAGATCTCGCGCGCCAAGGAAGTGCTGAAGGCGACAGGCGCGGAAGACATTTCCTCCTCGGGCGAGAAGGGTGTGAGCACGCATACCATGGGCAGCGATCACGAACGCACCACGGACCTGCGGCGCGCCGAAACCGGTCGAGTCGATCGTGAAGATGTCGTGGTCAACCGCACTACCCCGGGCACGTCCGCAGGTGTCACTCGCACCTACGACGACGCGGTGGTAGACGAGCCGGCAGCCCCGGTACGGCCGCGCGATCTGTAAATTGTCAGCATCGTTGAAATGAAAAGGCGCTCCTCATCGAGGAGCGCCTTCTGTTTGGCTACTGCACCCGCTACTGAGCAGGCGATGCGGATGGCGCAGCAGAAATCTGCCCCGGCGCGAAAGCATCCACCAGCGAGATGACCTTCATCTGCTGCTTCACCTGATCGAGCGATGCCGACGTCTTCAGCGTGATCTCAACCGGCTGCTTCGGCAACAGGTCGACGTAGTTGTCCGAGGCGTCAACATCCAGCGAGCCGAAGCTCAAATACGCGTCGCGAGCCAGCACCGGCGAGGTGAGGCGCACGGTGTAGCCGCCCGCAGTCTGCTGCACATCTGCCTGCACCATCGTCGCAGGTAATTGCACCTGCTTCGTGGGCACAAGATAAGCCATGTTGCGTGAGACCACCTGGCCGTCGATCGTCAGTTCGGCATCGAGGAAGACCGAAGCTGCGTCCGTGCCGTTCGGCACGAGATTGCTGAGCGGCATCGTCTGGTACACCTCACTCGAAAGAGCCGGAACCTCCACGGGCAAAGTCTTCTCGCTCACCACGGTGCCATCGAACTTCATCAACCGCGTTCGCAGTTGTCCGGTGGCTTTGCTCGTGCGGTCAGAGACGATGTACACCGCGGCCGCCCCGTCCTCAAGATGCGGTGAGACCAGGACGGGTGAGTAGAAGCGGCGCGCATAGTACTGCAAAGCCTTCCAGCGTCCGTAGTAATCAATGGAGGCCCACGACGCCACCGGCCAGCAGTCGTTCAGCTGCCAATAGATAGACCCCATGGTGCGAGGGCGTTCGCGGCGCAGGTGCTCTGCGCCGATCTTGATGCCTTCTGCCTGCAGCACCTGGCTCACGTAAAGGAATGACGGGAAGTCCTTCGGTTCCGTGTAGTCCTTGAGCAGGTAGTCGTGAATGATCGAGTTGCCTTCGTCATTCTTCTGGTGCGCAAGCATGACGGGTGTGAAGATGCCGGTGCGGTCGGCAGGCTCGGTGAAGGCCTCAATCGTCTTCATCTCGGGGAACGACTGGAAGCCATACTCGGTCATGAAGCGCGGATGGTGCTCTTCATAAGTAGAGAAGGGCACGCGGCCGTGCCACACGCTCCAGTCATGCATGTCGCCGGAGGCCTGACCCGGGGCGAGATCGTCTTCGTAGTTGGCGCTGGGTGAGCTTGGCCAATAGGGTGTTGCGGGATCGAGCTGCACGACCACGCGCGGCAACGTTTCGTCAAAAAGCAATAAGTAGTCCTGCCACACGCGCGTCTGGCCCTTGGCGTCGAGCCCGGTGAAGATCTTGTTCTTCGCCCAGCCCAGCGACTCTTCTGTTTCGTTGTTGCCGCACCAGATCACGATGCTGGGGTGATTGCGCAGGCGGGTCACCTGGTACTCGGCTTCCTTCGTGACTCCCTCGCGGAAGCTATAAGTGCCGGGCTGCCAGTCATTACCGAACATGAAGTCCTGCCAGACCATGATGCCGAGCTCGTCGCACATCGCGTAGAACTCGTCCGTCTCGTAATAGCCACCGCCCCAGTGACGAATCATGTTCATGTTGGCATCGCGCGCCGATTGGAGGATGCGGCGGTACTGTGCGGTCGTGACCCGCGAGGGGAACGAGTCGAACGGAATCACATCCGCACCCTTGCCAAAGACCGGTACGCCGTTGATGACAAACTCGAACGAGCGGCCCCACTGGTCCTTGTCACGGCGCAGCACGACGGAGCGCAGTCCCGTGCGCGTGGTCGCGGTGTCTTCGCTGCCGACCTTCGCGGTCCATGTATAAAGAGGCTGTGCGCCGTAGCCCGCCGGATACCAGAGGGCGGGATCGGCGATCTCGCTCGGCACCACGATATGGTTGTGGCCGGCGACGAGCGTCGTCTGCACCTTCTGCTCGTGGCGCTTACCGCTACCCTCCCACGCTACAGTGACTGTACTACTTCCTGATGCCGACGCGACGACGTCAACCTCAGCGTCCACGCGTGCGACGGATGCCGTGATCTCGCGCTGGCGAACATACAGACTCTCGATGCGGCCGCGTCCCAGGTCTCAAGGTGTGCGGCGCGCCAGATGCCGGCTGTGACAAAGGTTGGGCCCCAATCCCAGCCGTATTCGTAGGCAGCCTTGCGGATGTAGCTCTTCGCGGCCGCAGGCGTCTGCCCCTGCCACTTGTCGGCATAAGCGATGCGCTGTGCTTCCTTCGCAATCGCCGGAAAGACGACCGTCAACTCGTTCGCGCCCGGCTTGAGCCATGGCTTTGCGTCGACGCGCCAGCCGCGGAACATGTTGTCTGCGGTGAGCACGAGGTGGCCGTTCAGCGAGACCTCGGCATAGGTATCGAGACCGTCAAAGACCAGATCCAGATGCTGATGGCCGAGTGTCGCCGCCGTCACGTTCAGGGTGGTGCGGTATTCCCAGTCCGCATCGCCGATCCACTGCAGCTTGGCTTCGTTGTCGCGGTAGTACGGATCGGGGATCAGCTTGTTCGCTAGCAGATCGAGGTGCACATCTCCTGGCACCGTGGCCGGGCGCCAATCGCCCGCACTGCTTGCCGACGCGGCGGCAGCGCCTTCAGCAAGGCGCTGCCGAAACTGCCAGCCGGTGTTCAGCTCCGTGCTGGTGCGGGGGGCAGCGTGCGCCACGTTGAGAACGATACCAGCGAGGGCCAGAACGAACAGCAGACGAACGAAACGTAACGATGACATGCAGTCTCTCGTGAAGGGGTTGGGGCGTTCTCCGGGTATGCCGCGAACACGGCGCAATTGTACTTCGGGTGGAGCAGCGTGACCGTCCGTGCCTTCACTGGCAGGCCACATTTTGGCTGCTGATGTGCGCGTCCGTACCGTGCGATCCCCCGAAAGTCGAACGGGGCCGCGAAACTTGCTCGCTTAGGGTGGGTTCAGCATGCACGAGCGGCAGAAAGCCGCCAGGAGAAGAAGGGAATCATGAAACTCACACACGTAGTGTTTGCATCCGCTCTCGTCCTCGCGCCCTTCGCTGTCTATGCGCAGACTGCTGCCCCGACCCCGACACCCGGCAAGCACGACTGGAACATCCACCAGCGCAAGGAGAAGCAGCAGGACCGCATCGCGAATGGTGTGAAGAGCGGCCAACTGACAGCAGGGGAGACCAAGCACCTGGAGAAGCAGGAGGTCGCAATCAATCACGAGGAGCATGCGATGCGCGCTCAGGACAACGGTCACCTGACGAGGCAGGACCGCAAGACGATCCACCACCAGCAGAACCAGGAATCGCGCCGTATCTATCGTGACAAGCACAACACCCGCGTACAGAAGTAAAGAAGAGGACCCGCAAGGCCGGCCTCCGCTTCACTGTAAGGCCGGCCTTGCGCTGCGAAGGAGCCGCCGTCGCGGTGGGTGACGGAACTGATATTCCGCTTAGAAAAGCCTGTAAGTGCAAGCAGCGATTGAGCCCTGCACAAACGGCGGTACCCTCCGCAGTCCCGGATTGGTATGCATCGTGGCGCCCTGGAGTGCCGTTTCGGGAGGGTGAATGCCAGTCGGCAATGACGAAAGGGGGTAGGTAACCCGCAGGTTGACTTTGCGGGAACCACCTTTGTGTCATAGGCGCGTTCAATTTTGCTCCCTTACAATCCGTACTAGATTCCATAAGCAAGGAAGACTAGACAGGCCGCTCCGATGGCAAGTAACGGATTTCATTCGCGTTCTTCGCGCTCGCATGGCATGCGATCGCTCTTCAGCGTGTTCTCGTCGGATCTGGCCATCGATCTGGGCACGGCCAACACTTTGGTGTATGCCCGAGGTAAGGGGGTCGTTGTCAACGAACCCTCCATCGTGGCTATTAACAAGAACACCGGCGAAATCGAGGCGGTCGGGATCGAGGCCAAGGAGATGCTTGGCCGCACCCCCGGCAACATCGTCGCTATCAAGCCGATGAAGGATGGCGTGATCGCCGACTTCAAAGTCACCGAGAAGATGCTTAACTACTTCATCCGAAAGGCGCACAACCGCAAGATGCTGGTGCATCCGCGGATCGTGATTGGTGTGCCGTCGGAGATCACGCAGGTCGAGAAGCGCGCGGTCGAAGATTCGGCCTACCGCGCCAAGGCCAGCGAAGTGTTCCTTGTGGAGCAGGCGATGGTGGCCGCGATCGGCGCCGGGCTGCCCATTACGGAGCCGAGCGGCAACATGGTCGTCGATATCGGGGGCGGCACGACCGATATCGCCGTGATTTCGCTCTCCGGCATTGTGTACTCGCGGTCGGTCCGCATGGCCGGCAATCAGATGGATGAGGCAGTGATGAACTACCTCAAGCGCAAGTACAACCTGCTCATCGGCGAGCGCACGGCAGAGCAGATCAAGATGGAGATCGGCTCGGCGTATCCCCTGGACAAGCCATTGCAGATGGAGATCAAGGGCCGCAATCTGATCGAAGGCGTGCCGAAGACGATCACGATCGACGATTCGGAGATCCGCGAAGCGCTGGGCGAGTGCATCGCCGTGATTCTGAATGCGATCCGCGTGGCACTCGAACGCACCCCGCCGGAGCTTTCGGCAGACATCAGCGACCGCGGCATTGTGCTCACTGGTGGTGGCGCTTTGATCAAGAACCTGGACAAGCGCATCCGCGAGGAGACCGGCCTGCCCGTCTCGATCGCTGACGATCCGCTCAAGTCCGTCGTGCTGGGGACCGGAAAGATGCTGTCGGACTTCCGGCTGCTGCGCAAGATCAAGATCGAGTAATCGGGGTCGGGATGCGCTGCCACGTTGGATCGGGGCCTCTGCCTATGTCGGTGATGTGTAACTGCTGGATGTGACGGACCATGGACACCTTCTTCGAGCGCTACAAGAACATCATGGTTCTCTCGGCGGTGCTGATCCTGCAGTTCCTGGGTCTCGCCGTGCAGGTGCGGACGCCGGCCGCGAAGACCGGCGATGGCAAAGGCGTGCGCCTGCTGCGGTACTGGGTAGTGGCGATGATGTCTCCGCCGGAGAAGGTCATGTCGCACACCGGCTCGGGAGTGCGCGGCTTCTGGGGCAGCTATGTCGATCTGCGGCACGCGCGTGAAGAGAACGACGCGCTGCGTGGCCAGGTAGAGCAGTTGCGGCTGGAGCAGGCTGCGCTGCTTGAAGATGCGCGCCAGGGCAAGCGGCTGCAGTCATTGCTCTCGTTTCGCGAGAAGTACATCGCGAAGACCGTGCCTGCGCAGGTGATCGGCACCGCCGGCAGCGACCAGTCTCGCATTCTCTACATCGATAAGGGCTCGAAGGACGGCCTGAAGCAGGATCAGCCGGTGATCACGCCGGACGGCATCGTGGGCAAGGTGAAGGACGTCTTCCCGCACACCGCCCAGGTGCTTGAGATCAACGATCAGACCAGTGGGGCGGGCGTGCTGCTGGAGCAGACGCGGCTCCGCGGCGTGCTGCGCGGCAATGCGTACGGACAGCCGCAGATCATCGATGTGCTGCCGGATGAACGCATCAAGGCGGGCGAGCGCGTCTTGACCAGCGGCGGCGACCAGATCTTTCCTCGCGGTCTTTCGGTCGGCACCGTGAAAGAGGTCGTGAACGACCCCGAGCACGAGCCGTATGTGAGCGTCGTTATTAGACCGGCCGCGAACCTGCAGCACCTCGAAGAGGTTCTGGTGGTGACCGAGACCAGTGACCAGATACCTGCGCCTGCGCAGCGCGACATCGCGAAGAGCGAAGCCGCTGGCGCCGAAGCCGCAGAGATGCAGCGCGCCTCCGACGTGCTCGCAGAGAAGCTGCCCGGTTTGACGGATCCGAGTGCTCCCAAGGCCGACGGAAAGAAAGCCGATGTCATTGACCTGCCGCCGCTGAAGCCGCTGGCTGCAGCCCATGTGGACCGCTTCTCGCCGGGTGAGGTTCCCGCGGCCACGCAGTTGACGCCCGGCAAGGCTGTCTATGTGGCGCCGCCGGACAATGCACAGGTCGTGCGTCCGAAGCCGCGCCGCCCTGCCGCAGCGATCGACGGGGCGGAAACGCCGGCCAGCACGACGCCGAAGCCTGTGCCCCACGCACAGCAGGAGAGCTTCATCATTCCCGGCACGGCGACCGGTCCGGATAAGCCGCTGATGGGACCGGAGAAGGCCGCTGCTGAAAAGGCTGCTGCAGACAAGACCGCTGCCGAAAAGACCAGGGCAGCCATCACGCCAACGCGGGCGAGCGGGGAGCAACACCAGTAATGGCGACGTTGATGGCAAGTTCTCGGCGGGACCTGGAAATCCAGGAGTTCCCGTGGCCCATTCTGTTCGCAGCACCGCTGCTCGCCGTGTTTCTGCAGGCGTATCTGCCGCTGCGCTACCCACGGCTGGATGTCTTTGACCTGCCGTTGCTGGTCGTGATTTACTTCGCGGTCTCGCGGCGCAGCCCCATCGGCGGCACTATCAGTGGCGCCATCGTCGGTCTGTTGCAGGACGGCGTGACGCACCGGCCGATCGGCATCCACGGAATCGCGAACACGATCGTCGGCTTCCTTGCTGCCTCGATCGGCGTGAAGATCGACGTCGATAACCCGCTGACACGGGCGATCATGATCTTCCTCTTCACCCTGCTCGATCGCTTTCTGTACCTGGTGATCGTGCGCCACCTGATCGCCGAGCCGCTGCTGTGGAGCTGGATGCACCAGGTGCTCCGTGCGGCAATCAACGTGGTGCTCGGCGTTGTCCTGTTCGCAGTGCTCGATCGCACACGGTTGCGGGACTGAGCGGGAGGCCCACATGCCAGGCATGCATGAGGAGAAGGTCCCCGCGATCAAGCTGGCGGTGATTCAGTACGCCATCGTCGCCGTACTTGCGGTCCTGATTACCGGACTGTGGCGGTTGCAGATCTTGGGCGCCACCAATTATCGCGAGCTTGCGGAGGCGAATCGCATCCGGAAGGTGCCGATTTTGGCGCCGCGCGGACGCTTGTTCGACCGCGAAGGCCGTCTGCTGGTCGACAATTATCCGTCTGTGTCCTGCTTTCTGGTGCCGGATCAGGCGCAGTCACTCGAAGCCGACCTGCCCCGTATCGCGCGGGGCCTCGACATGCCTGTCGATCAGATCCGTGCAGTGCTGGCCAAGTACCGTGGCAGCCCGAAATACCAGCCCATCCCGCTCAAAAGCGACATCACGCCGGACGAAAAGGAGTTCATCGAAGCGCATCGCGATGAACTGCCGGAGCTCGAGACCATTGACGAGCAGCGCCGCCTGTATCCGCGCAACGGTTTCGCCGCGGCCCTGATTGGTTACACCGGCGAGGTCAGCGAGGACATGCTGAACCAGTCGCGCTATGCCTACTACGAGCCGGGCGATGTTGTCGGGCGGTCAGGTGTGGAGGAGACTTACGACGCGCTGCTGCGTGGCACTGATGGATCGCGTGACGTGCTGGTCGACAGCCACGGCCGCGAGGTTGGGCGACTGGGGTATGAGCGCGCCATCCCAGGCACAGACCTGAAGCTGAGCATCGATCTCGACATCCAGCGTGCGGCGGAGCTCGCACTGGGCGATCGCAACGGCGCCATGGTGGCGATGGATCCACATACGGGCGAGGTGCTGGCGCTGGTCAGCCATCCTGTGTTCAACCCGAACGACTTCGCGGTTCGCATTCAGCGAGATACGTGGGCGCGGCTGATCACCGATCCGAACCATCCGCTGATGAACAAGGCGATTCAGGATCAGCTTGCACCCGGCTCGACGTTCAAGCTGGTGATGTCAGTGGCCGGGCTGCAGGAGCACGTTGCGCAGGATCTCCGAGTGAACTGCACCGGGGGAGCGAACTTCTATGGACGCTTCTTCGCCTGCGACGCGCGGCACGGCGCGGTGAGCATCGACAATGCCATACCCGTGTCCTGCGATACCTACTACTACACGCTCGCGCAGCGGCTGGGCATTGAGCCGATCGCGAAATGGGCGCACGCGCTCGGGCTGGGACAGAAGACAGGGATCGACCTGCCGAACGAAGCGTCGGGCGTAGTGCCCTCGGAGCAGTGGAAACTGAAGAACTACCACGAGAAGTGGTACGCGGGTGAGGTGATCTCGGTCGGCATCGGCCAGGGCGCCACCGCGGTCACGCCGGTACAACTGGCGCGGACGGTGGGGGGCATTGCCTCGGGCGGCTACCTGCGGCGGCCGCACGTCATGCTGCAGGATCAGCTCACGCCCAACTTCCGCCAGGCCATTGTTGATTCCTATCCGGGCGCAGGTGATTCGTACGTGCCCATCTCGACAGAGACGTGGGAGCGCATCACGGATGGCATGGCCGCCGTGACCTCCGCCAGTGGCACTGCGCACGCAGCGCACCTGGAAGGTGTCGACTTCGCAGGCAAGACCGGCACGGCGCAGGTGGTCAACCACAGTTTCGGCGCCAAGTCCGTATCGAAGGACGTGAGCACGCGAAGCAATGCCTGGTTCGTCGGTGTGGCTCCCCGTCGCAATCCAGACATCGTGGTCGCGGTGCTGTGGGAGCACGGCGGCTGGGGCGCAGGCTCGTCCGTACTGGCGGCGCAGGTGATCCAGGCCTACGTGAACAAGCACCGCCGGCTGGAGCACAACATCGTCGAAGCCGCACCGGGAGAGGCTCAGCCTGCGTCGCAGCCGAAGTCTCCGGCGCAGCCCGCGTCGACGACTCCTGCCAAGCCTGCTGGCCGGCCGACCGAGGTTGGAGCGATCTGGTCGGATCCCTCAGCTCCAGACGCAATGGGTGGCCGGCCGTTGCGCACCTCGGCAAAGGGTAAGCCTGGCGCTCCGGGCAGTGAGCGCGGCGGTCACTTCTACATCGATGCGGCAGGGCGACCGATGACCAAACCGGCCGCGGGAGGAACTCGATAGCATGCAGCGTTTTCTGCGCTTTCGCGACTTCGACTGGGTGCTGATGGGGCTCGTGTTCCTGATGTCGGCGCTCAGTGTGCTCGAGATCTACTCGGCAACCATCAACACCAAGTTTCACGGCTTCGAGAGCAAACAGGTGCTCTGGCTGGTGGGCGGCTCGGCAGCCATGCTGCTGCTGTCCTTCATCGATTACCACGTGCTGCTCGATGTCATTCACTGGATCTACCTGTTCTGCGTGGTGTCGCTGGTAGCGGTGCTCGCGGTGGGCCAGAAGGTGCTAGGTGCGCGGCGCTGGATCCGCATGGGCGGGATCCACTTTCAGCCGTCTGAGTGGGTGAAGCTGATCCTCATCGTGGCGGTGGCGCGCTACTTCACCAGCATGGCGGGTCGGGATCTTGACTGGAAGGACATCGGCAAGGCCTTCCTGCTGGTGGGGCTTCCCATGGCGCTGGTTCTGAAGCAGCCGGACCTCGGCACTGCGCTTACTTATCTGCCGGTGCTGCTGGTCGGGCTCTTCCTGGGCGGCATTAGCTGGAAGAAGGCGCTGATCATTGTGTGTGCCGGCCTGATGCTGATCGTGCCTGTGTGGAAGGCCGGTCTAAAGCCCTATCAGAAGGCGCGCCTGACCAGCTTCCTATCGCCGGAAGATGACCCCCGCGGGTCGGGCTACCAGATTCGTCAGTCGCTGATCGCGGTAGGCGACGGCGGCGTCTGGGGCCGAGGGGTGGCCAAGGGCACCCAGACCCAGGGCGACTTCCTGCCGATCCCCTATACGGACTTCATCTTTGCCGCCTGGAGCGAGGAGCACGGCTTCGTCGGTGCGGTGGTGGTCCTGCTGCTATACTTCTTCATACTGATGCGTTTGATTCAGAACGCTCAGACGGCCGCAGACCTCTCCGGCACCTTGCTGATCATGGGCATTGTTGCAGTGCTCATCTTTCAGATCGCGGTCAACGTGGGAATGGTCGTGGGGTTGATGCCTGTAACCGGAATTCCGCTACCGCTGATGAGCTATGGCGGGTCTTCGGTGCTGTTCACGTTCCTTGCACTCGGCATTGTTATGAATGTCCGGATGAACAGGTTTGTGAACTAAGGAACGCAAGAGACTGTGTGCCGGCAGAGGTCCGGCTCCGATCTCTGGAAGTTTATAACTTGCAATGGAACCGGCCTGGCGGATCACCGGGGCCGGGCAGGATCAGGAATGGACGCGCAGAGACGGGGAACGACCCCGCCCCAACTTCGGGTACGAGCGGTCACAGACTCTCAGCGCGTGGAAAGCCCCAGCTACAACGATTTTTACAGTGAGCAACGCCGCACACCTGTGCGCGGTGCGCTCCCCTGCGGAATCACACCGGCTCTCCTACATCTGCACTCGTCCTGCCCAGCATCTCGGTCCGGTACCCCGGGGACAGGATGCATCCTGTTCTGATCTGCCTCGTCCGCTGCCCGGGCGCTCGAACGCTCCGGGCAAGAAAGAGGCAGTATGGCAAAAGAGATTTGTATCTCGAGCACGCCGCATGAGACGCGGCTGGCGATCGTCGAAGACGATCAACTGACCGAGATCTACTACGAACGCGAGAATGAGTACACGCTCGCAGGCTCCATTTACAAAGGCAAAGTCACGCGCGTGCTTCCTGGCATGCAGTCGGCATTCGTTGACCTTGGCCTGGAGCGCGACGCCTTCCTTTACGTCACCGATTTCCTCGAAGAGCAGGAAAACCCGGAGGAGTATGAGGCCGTCAAGGCCACCAGTGGCGGCGGTGGCCGGGAGCGCAATGAGGGTGGTGGCCGTGGCCGTCGAGGCGGCGAACGGGGCGGCGAGAGAGCCGGAGAACGAGGCGGCGACCGTCAACGGGAGCGCGGTGGCGAGCGGAGCCCCGAGCCGGCAGCCGCAAGCCCGTCTGACTCCTATGCTGCTGGTCATCTGAGCATCGAGCCTGAAGGCAGCGCACTGGGCGAGGCCACGGGCCGGCCAGCAGGCGAGGCACAGGAAGGCGAAGAGTTTGAGGAAGGCACGCGCCGCTGGCGCGGTCGCCGCGGACGCCGCCGGGGACTCCGCGGCGTACGGGACGGTGAGCCGGTCAGCAACGAGGCCGCTGCCGAAGGCAGCGAGACGCAGCGCTCCGGGCGAGTCCACATCGACGCCGAAGCTGCACAGCCCAGTGCCGCGGCCGAGCCGCGGCGCGAGCGCAGCCCACGCAACGAACCGCGCGGCGAGAGCCGGAACGAAGGTCGAGGTGACGGGCGCCGCGATCGCGAGTCCTCACCCCGCACCCCAACCATCACGCTTCCCGGCGAGGCATTGCAGAAGTATGGGCAGCAGCCCGCTGAGGCGCCCGCGGCTTCGGCTGCAAGCCAGCCGGCCGCTCGGCCCCGCACGGCGCAGGTCACCGTGCGCCCCTCCACTCTGGTCGAGCATTCGATCGAGTGGGACGGCGTCAGCGTCGCCCTGCCCGGCGAGACACTCTCCCGTCATCGCGAGCCAAGGTCGAGCACTCCTGCGGATGCACACACCGCGCCTGAGCCGGTATTTGCAGAGCCGATCGGCGAACTGCATGGGGTGATGAGCGAGACGGAACCGATCGATTCGATCTTTCCTCCGCCAACCCATACGGCCGCACCAGTTGCAGACGAAGCCGAGCCCGGCGCATCTGTTCTTGGCGAAGCCGAGCCGCTGGCACCGCTCGTGCTCGAAGAGCAGGAAGAGACGACCGAGTACAACCCGAACAACGCATCGGCGTCGCACCGCGTCGACCCATCCTCGCCGAGCGAGTTCCGCTTGTCTTCACTGTTCGGGCGCGATCCGGAGCCGGATGATAAGGCTTCTGACACGGGCCTTGAGCCGGACGGGAAGTCGCCGGACGCAGCGGAACACGCTGACCACGACTCTGCTCACCAGGCTGCCCATCAGGACACGCCGCATCACGACGCTGCCCATCACGATTCCGTGTACGAGCCGGCACACGCAAGCGAGCTCGATGCGGCGAACGGCACGTCTCTCGATGCTACCGC
Source organism: Candidatus Dedyshia acidiphila (assembly GCF_051025295.1). Classification (NCBI taxonomy): domain Bacteria; kingdom Pseudomonadati; phylum Acidobacteriota; class Terriglobia; order Terriglobales; family Acidobacteriaceae; genus Candidatus Dedyshia; species Candidatus Dedyshia acidiphila. The sequence goes on from NZ_JBMGJV010000015.1 coordinate 69,281, forward strand.
GCATGATTCGCATGGCGGTGCTCCTTCCCCGGAGGCGCGTGCGCTTGAGCATCTGCATGCGTTCACCCCTGGTGATGGCCAAGTCGAGGAAGAGGTCATCGACGAAGAGGAGTACGACTTCGCACCGCTTCCCGAGCACGCGATGGCGCACGATGAAGACCAGGACTCCAGCGATCTACTGGAAGAAGAGACGCAGACCTCAAACGGCGGAGACTTCGGAGAAGCCATTCGCGATGCGCAGATCGATCGCGAGATCACTTCGAGCGAGGATGACGACTTCGAAGAGGGCGACGAGGAAGAAGACGCAGTGGAAGAGCCGGCCACCGTGGCCGTTGCCGGAGAGGAAGAAGCTCCGGCGCGACGCGGCGGGCGCAATGATCGCCAGAAGGGACGCGAGCGGCGCGGCCGCGGTCGCAATGGACGGCGACAGTCTGCGCAGACCAGCGACCTGCCGATCATCTCCGAGCTGCTGAAGCAGGGCCAGGAGATCCTGGTGCAGATTGCGAAGGAGCCGATTGCAAAGAAAGGCGCGCGCATCACCAGTCACATCGCGCTGCCCGGCCGGTTCCTGGTCTTCATGCCAACGGTGAACCACGTCGGCGTGTCGCGCAAGATTTCGTCCGATGAGGAGCGCCAGCGGTTGAAGCGCATCCTGATCAGCGAGAAGGGCGAGGCGACGGGCGGCTTCATCGTGCGCACGGCTGCCGAGAACGCAAGCGAAGATGAACTGCGTGCCGATCTGCGCTTCCTGATCAGCCTGTGGACAGAGATCAAGCAGCGGTCAGAGAGCGCGAAAGCGCCGGCGCTGATCTATCACGATCTCAACCTGATCGAACGCATCCTGCGTGATCAGGTCTCCGATAACTTCTCGACCATCTGGGTTGACTCCGAGGCAGAGTACGAGCGCATCGTGCGCTTCCTCAACCGTTTCCAGCCTTCGCTGGTTCGGCGTGTGAAGCTCTACACGAAGGAAACGCCGTTATTCGAGCACTTCGGGATCCAGGATGAGATATCCAAGGCACTGAAGTCCAAGGTGTGGCTCAAGTCGGGTGGATCGATCGTGATCAACCAGACAGAGGCCCTGGTCGCGATCGATATCAACACGGGCAAGTACGTCGGCAAGACCGCGCGCCTCGAAGACACCATCCTGAAGACGAACCTCGATGCAATTCCGGAGATTGTGCGGCAGATCCGGTTGCGCGATCTCGGCGGGATCATCGTCATCGATTTCATCGACATGGATGAGCGCAAGAATCGCCACAAGGTAATGCAGGCGCTCGAAGAGGAGCTGAAGCAGGATCGCGCTCCATCGAAGGTGCTGCAGTTTAACGATTTCGGGTTGGTGGCGATCACGCGCAAGCGTGTGAAGCAGTCACTCGAGCGCACCTTGAGCGTGCAGTGCAACATCTGTGCGGGCACCGGCATGGTCAAGGGTCCGATCACGGTAGCGAACGAGATCTACACGGAGATGCGCAAGATGCAGAAGCATTTCGAGCGGCATGATGTCATGCTGCGCGTGCATCCTGAGGTAGTAAAGACGCTGAAGGGCAACAATGCACGCTGGCTGAACGAACTTGAAGAGATGACAGGCCGGACCGTCATCGTGAAAAGCGACCCTGCGCTTCATCCAGAGCAGTTCGACATCCACTAGAAGCTCGATGCAAGCAATCGAGCATTGGAGGCACGCGAAGGGCCGGCTACATCGCCGGCCCTCTGCTTTGGGCGGCTCCCCCGGGAGTTTTACCGGGTGGTCACAAATCAGCGACGACCAGAGAAACTTTTGCGCAGGGCTGCGTGTCCTAGCAAGTAGGGTTAGTGGACGTGTGTGTACCGCCGACCCGTACTCTTTCTCTGAGGCTTGTCATGTCCAGTGTTGGTTCTTCTGCCTGTTCTTGCGCCCGCAGGCGCTCTTTCGCCCTGCTGGCCTGTGCGTTTGCAGCCTTCGGTACCGTCGCTCACGCGCAGAGTGCTGCGCTGACCTCCTATTCGAGCTCTGCAGAGACGCTCAACCTGGTCAGCGACGGTCAGAATAGCGGCGGGTATGGCAATGGTGGCTACCGCCAGAATCCGCAGTACGGCCAGTCGCGCTTGCAACATCTGGCCATCGAGGCCGGCGCTGGCTTTGATGCGCCCATCGGAAACACGAAAAACTCGCAGACGTTCGGTTACAACGTCAAGCTTGGCGGCGGCTGGAATTTCAGCAAGCAGGTGGGTCTGCTGCTCGAGTACGAGTTCAACCGGACGGGCATTCCCAACTCTGTGCTGGCCGCGAACCAGGCGCCCGACGGCACGATTCCGAATGGCAACGTGCACATGTGGGGCATCACGCTCGACCCGATCTTCTATTTCAAGAACAGCGGGTCGTGGGGCGGATACGTAACTGGCGGTGGTGGATTCTATCGCAAGCTGACCTCGTTCACGGAGCCGATTTACGAGGGCACGATCTGCGACTATTACTACGGCTGCTACCCCGCGTACGGGAGCCAGACGATCAGCCACTTCTCGAGCAACCAGGGTGGTTTGAATATCGGCGCTGGCTTTACGCACCGACTGGGCGAGGGGAATGCGAAGCTGTACGGCGAGGCGCGCTACCTCTGGATCAACTCTCCGCGGTCGAGCGGCAACACCGTCGGAACGGGTACCGTGAGCATGATCCCGGTCACGTTCGGGATTCGTTTCTAACCGGCGTCTACCCTAGACGCGCGAGCACGGTGAGGATGCCGGCGCCGAGGGTAGCCACCGCGGGCAGGACGGCCAGCGCAAGGCTGTATGCGGCCGGCGTACTCGCGGTCTTCTCCGAATCCGGGGCATCCTCCGCAGGCGCGTGCAGTTCGCTCACTGCGAGGAATGAGAGAAGCAGCACGATCAGCGCAAGGATGAGTGAGTGGACGAGCGGACTGACAGGCGCGAGCCGGGCCACGACCGTGCCGCCAATGCCGCTATAGAGGCAGCTTGCCGCCAGATTGAAGATGCGCGCATCCCGCGAGGGCGGCATGCGCGTCCAGCTGGGAATGAGCCATCGTGTGAGCAGCGTCGTGACGGCAGTCAGTCCGGCGATCATGGCGAAGCCCGCTGCGACCGCGATCAGCGAACGTATCAGCATGCGTCAACGTGCAGTCGCTTTGCCATGCTGCATCAACGCTTCCACCTCTTCGGGAGTGTGCGGCAGCCCGGCGATGTAGTCCTGCAGCTTGCCGTTCTGGTCGACGTAGTACGTATCTTCGATGCGCACGCCGATCTTTTCCTCGGGTATGTAGATGCCCGGTTCGATCGTAAAGACCGTTCCCCGATCGAGCACGGCACTGCGATCGAAGGGATCGTGCACGTCTATGCCAACAGGGTGACTGAGCCCGTGGATGAAGTACTTATCCAGAGGCTGTCCATGGAGATCCTTGCCATGTGTACGGATGTACTGTCGCGCGACGCCGTCCAGTGAGTTCTCCGGGTGCTCCGTATCGTAGAGCTTCGATTTGCCAACCGCGAACGCCTCTGCGGCCGCGCGCTGTGCGCCGAGGACGATGTTGTAAATCTCGCGCTGCCTGTCCGTGAAATGGCCATTCACGGGCATTGTGCGTGTCACGTCTGAGGCGTACATCGAGTACTCGCCAGCCGCATCCATCACCACCACATCGCCGCTCTCCATGATCGCGTCATCTGCGGAGTAGTGCAGTACAGTCGAATTTCTGCCGCTGCCGACAATGGATGGATAGGACGGGCGTTCGCAACCGTTTGCGAGCAGTGTGCCGGTGATCACCCCCGAGACAGCGCGCTCATTCACGCCGGGGTGAATGGCCTGGATAGCTGCGATTTGCGCCTTCACCGAAGCGTCGGCAGCCTTGCGCAGCAGCTCAATCTCTCCTGCATCTTTGATCCAGCGGAGCTTCTTGGTGAGCTCGCGCACGTCCTTCGCGGCCGGCACCTGATCGGTTCCGAAGCTGCTCGCGACGAAGGCGAGTGCGGACTTCGCCGAATCGCTATCGAGCTGGGTCCAGACGTCTGTACTCATCATCTCGTGCATGAGCAATGGCAGCTCGCGCACCTGACGTACCTCGCGAACGCCGGTCTTCGCGACAGCATCCGGAGAGGCAGCATCGAGCTTGGGACCGGTGTAGAGCTCCTGGCGCAGGTTGCGCTCCGGCAGTAGAAGGATCTCGCGGTAAGCGTGTGCGGGCCTGCTGCCGCGGGCTGGCGCTGCATCCGCGATCAGGAGCGCCGCGCCGGGCTCATTCCAACCGGTGAGGTAGTAGAAGTCCTCATCCTGGCGATAGTCCTGGTACTCCATCGCCGGCTCATAGTTGCCGAAGAGGATGGCGACGCCGCCGTGGAGTTCATACGCGAGGGCAGCTCGGCGGCCCTGATAGACGCTTTCAGGCTGGCGTTCGAGTGCGGAAAGCGAGGGTGCGGCAATTGTAAGTAACAGGGCGAGAGCTGCAGAGAGGGCGGCGCGCATGCGCCCCAGTGTAGAGCATGGCAGACTGGCAGCCGCGCGCCACCACAGCCAGTCTGCCGAGGATCAAGATCAGGCTCGTCGTCCGCTGATTAGCCGCAGGATCCAGGTGAGCAGCACTGCACCGATGACCGCCACAACGATGGTGTAGATCAAGCCACCGCTGCCCGTGTGTCCGAGTGCCTGCATAATGAAGCCGCCGACTACTGCGCCGATGATGCCGACGATGATGTCGCCGAGCGCGCCGTAGCCGCTGCCGCGCATTAACTTACCGGTGAGAAAACCGGCGATCAGTCCTACGAGAATCCACCAGATGAATCCGTGTGCCATAACTCCCCCAACCTTTCGCTCGTAAATCAGGCGGCCGGGAGGCAATGAATTGCCTTGGCCCTGCCTGTGAGTACGTCCGATCAGATGGGTCGACGAGCGGGCCGCGTTGTCTCAGATCCCGACAGGGAAGGGCTTCGGCGAAGACTCATCCAGATTCGCCCCAGTTCGCCAGCGATCGAACCGGCCTTGCAACAGCGAAAGCAACCCGGTGTACCAGTAGCCGACGACAAAGAGTAACAGGAAGGGGATCGTGAAGTAGTTCTCGTTGCTGATCGCGTACGCGATGGTCAATGCGAAATAGCAGCCGATGAGCAACTCGATCCAGGGCACGATACCGAGGCGCTTGCGGTACTTCGCGGCTTGCGAGCGTTCACCCTTCTTCTCCACACGATATTTCGGCGTGCGCTTGAATGAGCTCTGGATGCCGAACAGAGCCTCAAGCACTGCCCGCGTGTTGGTGACAGTCAGGCCGATGCCGAGCGCCATGAGGAACGGCAGATAAATCAGGGTCTTCGGCCAGCTACGAGGAAAAAGCTCTTTCTGCGAGACGAGATAGAAGGAAGAGATGGAAAATGTCGATGCCATAAATAGCGGAACGTCGATCAGCAGCATCTGGAACCAACCCTGATAGAAGCGAATGACCATTGCCGGCATTAGCAACAGCGAGAGGATCACCATCAACGGATAGCTGATGTTCGCCGTCAGGTGATAGATGGCCTCGATTTTTGTGTGGAGTGGAGCGTCTGTTTTGAGGATGCGGGGCAGGATTTTCTTTGAGGTCTGGATGAGTCCCTTGGCCCAGCGGGCCTGCTGCGTCTTGAACGCTGTCATCTCGATCGGCACTTCGGCGGGACAGACGACATCCTGCAAATAGCGGAACTGCCAACCCTTCATCTGTGCGCGATAACTCAGGTCCGTGTCTTCCGTGAGTGTGTCGTGCTGCCATCCGCCTGCCTCGTCGATGGCGGAGCGCCGCCACATGCCAGCAGTGCCGTTGAAGTTGAAGTACACGCCAGCGCGCGAACGGCCGCCGTGCTCGAGCACGAAGTGACCGTCCAGCAGAATCGCTTCGACCTGCGTGAGGAAGCTGTAGTCACGATTGAGATGGGTCCACCGCGTCTGCACCATGCCGATATGCGGCTCAGCGAAGTGATGCACCACCTGCTGCAGCCACTCGGGTGGGGGCACGAAGTCGGCATCGAAGATGGCGACCAGATCGCCCTTTGCCCGCATCAGGCCGGCGTCGAGCGCGCCTGCCTTGTAGCCGTATCGGTCTGTGCGATGCAGATACACGATGTCGTGGCCCAGTGCGCGATAACGATCCACAAGCTCGCTGGCGACCTGTTGTGTCTCGTCGGTCGAGTCATCGAGCACCTGGATGTGCAGCCGGTCCGCCGGATAATCAAGCCGGCAACAGGCCTCGATCAGGCGGTCGATCACGTACTGCTCATTGAAGATTGGCAGTTGCACGGTGACTTGCGGCAGCTCGGCAAAGTGCTGCCGCGGCTCTCGAACAGCATTTTTGCGGTGCTTGTAATAGAGATAGACGAGCTGGTACCGATGCAGGCCATAAAACGCCAGCACGATCATGACTACGAAGTAGGGAATCAGGAGCGTCGTGTCGAACAGGTTCCAGCGGTAGAGATAGCGGAACGGATTGTTGACTGGATCATTGCTGTAATGCGTGCGGAGATAGTGGCTCAGGCCTCTTTGGGAGAGGAGCCAGAGTCCGATGTGGGCGGCAGCATACTCAAGGAGGTTGTGCATCCGGTCGTCGGAGCCACGCGGGCCCACGCCGATTGTACGTGGTTGCTGCGTCGCTAGTGCAGCAAACTCGCGCGGAAGAGGGGATCGCGCTCCACTGGCCGGTAGCCTGCGTCGCGAATGATGCGCCGCAGTTCAGATTCGCCGCCGTGGTGAGAAGGCTCCGCGCTACCCGCCTGCGTCCAGGGAACGCTGCCTGCATCGTCTGCGCCGAAGCGCAATGCCAACTCGAGTACCTTCGGTCCCTGCACGCTCCACGAGGCCTGCAGGTGGGGCACGTCATCGAGCAGAAATCGCGCGACGGCGAGCGTCTTCAGGTAGTCGGCGGCAGTCGCCTCGTCTTCGCGTCTCGCATCCGGGCCGCTGGGGTGGTCCACCTTCAACTCGAGGGCATCTACCGGATCGGCGGAGAGTGCGCGCAGCGCGAGCAGCCCGTCGACACGCTGCTCCAAAGGCTCCCCACTTTTTATGCTGATGGAGGCGCGGATCGTCAGATCGAGAGAGCGCGCGGACTCGAGTGCATGACCCAGTGCGGAGTCATGCCGCGCGTCGGCTGTATCGAACGAGAGCAGGACCGAGTGCACACCCGCGCGGCGGTATGCGGCAAGCTCGCTCACACGTTGGCTGTCGTGAGCCGCGATGGGCAGGTCGGAGAAGATGATCGCGGCACGAGACGCGTCGCCGGCCAGTGTATTTTCAAGCAGCGACAAGCTTAGTGTGTCGGCTTCTGCCACTGCCGACAGGCAGACATGCGTGCCGCCGTGCAGGGTAGCACTGCGGAGAGCGTTCTGCAGGCTCAGCCCGGAAGGTGCGGAGAGCACGTAGGTCACCGCGTCATCAGGGTGGAGCCGCTGTCGCACCCGATCGGCCTGCATCCCCAACTCCAACAGATCGCCATCCCGGAGAAGGCTCAGTGCTTCGTCACGCTTCATGCTTCATATCGTAACAACGTGGCTCGACGTAGAGGCGGGTGTGGCAGATCGTGCTTTGTCGATTCACGCCGGTGGGTTACGGTGGGACGAAAGAGGATTCGACATGAAGCTCCTTCATCTGCTGCGAAGTGCGATGCGCGTGGCCCGCGAGAGTGGCCTACCGTACCGAGGTTGGCTTGCCATCGCGCTGTGTGTGTCGGCCCCCGTCCTGAGGGCTGCAGATGCGAAGACGGGAACCGATGTACTCACTTTCATCAATGGCGATCACCTGACGGGCACGCTGGTGAGCGAGGGCGACGGTACTGTCGTCTTTCACAGCGATATGTCGGGTGACGTGAAGATCAGCCTGGACAAGGTTCAGTCGCTGCGCACGACCGGCAGCTTCGCTGTAATCCGCTCGGGAGAGGTGCTCAGAATCGGCAAGCCTGCGCCGCAGATTCCGATCGGTCCGCTCGCCGTCTCGCCAGACATGGTTAATGTCTCCAGCTCATCGGGTGAGAAAACCATTCCGATGAAAGAAGCGGCTTACTTCGTGCCGGCGGATCAGTTCTCGTCCGCCATCGCGCGTGAACCCGGTCTGCTGCACGGCTGGACGGGTCCGCTCACACTGGGCGCGACTCTGGTGGAAGCCACGCAGACGAGCGAGACGTTCACGGGAGCCATCGCGCTGGTCCGCACCGTTCCGACGGTGGACTGGCTGCGACTGCGCGACAAGACACTGTTCGATGCAAGCGCAGCCTACGGACTTACACGCGAGCCGTTCATCCCGGGCGTGCAGAGCGCGTCGAGTGCGAAGACCAGCATCCTGCACGGCGATCTGGAACGGGATCAGTACGTCACGTCGCGGTTGTACTACCTGTTTGACGCGAGCGCGGATCACAACATCGGCTCCGGCCTGCAACTGCAGCAGGATTACGGTGCCGGTGTGGGCGCAACGCTGGTTAAGACCAAGCAGCGTCTGTTTGACGTCAAGGGCGACATTCACTACGAGAAGCAAGATTTCTACGCATCGACTGCCTTTCCGCGCGGGCGCACACTCAACCTGGTTGGCGCGACGATCGCTGAGTCATTGCTGCAGAAGCTGCCACGGAGCCTCGTGTTCACGGAGAGCGGGCAGATTCAGCCAGCGTTCAACACGCCCGCGAACAGTCCATCTGCGTACACCGCACAGGTGCTGGCAGCGCTCCTGTTTCCCGTCTACAAGAACCTGGGGTTCTCGCTCGGAACGCAGGACAACTTCATCAACAATCCACCGGCGGGTTACAAGAAAAACACGTTCCAGTTCACCGCCGGTGTGACGTATTCGCTGAAGTGAGCCGTGGCTTACGGAGCGGGCGTGGCGCCCGGCTTGACAGTCTGGATCACCTCGGCGGGCAGCGGCTTGTCTGCAGAGGCCATCAGGATCGAGACCTGCCACATCTGCGTATCGTTGAGCAGCGTCTGATAGGCAGGCATGCCGCTCAGGCGAATGCCGTTCTTCACCTTCCAATAAGTTTCGCCGACGGGATCATCGCTGACGCCGACGACGCCGCGGCCGTGTGGCGCCCAGAGTTGCGGCGCACGCGGGAAGATCTGCTTGGCAAACGGCGACGCCTGGCCGTAGTAGCCATGGCAGCCGGAGCAGTTGTCGCGATAGATTTGGGCGCCGATCAGCAGATTGGTGGGGCTGGGCTCAATCGGTGCGGTCTTCGGCGCTTCGCGCTGGATGCGTGCATCGAGGGCGTGGTGCGCAATCGAGCGCTCCAACGGGAACGGCTCGTCGGTCACAGCGACCGGGACTGGCCCGTAGTTCAGATACGCATAGATAGCCACCGGCGCAAGCACCACACCGATGATCAGCCCAAGAAGAAAGCGCATGCAGATCCTCCCAAAGACAGTTGAAAGCAATTCGCTAAAACAGATGCCAGGAGCAGCGCCGGAGAGGGGTCCGAAGCGCAGGGATGTTTTAATACAGTGAGCACCCGTTGCCAGTTTGCAGCAGAGTAGTGGAGGCACCACCGTACATGCAATGCAGTAGCCGTGCCGGATACCTTGCGTATTCGCTTCTCATCTTGACCCTTTGCGCCGGCTTCTCGCTTGCGGCGCAGACCCCCGGCGGCGCCGCGGACACCGCGAATCCGCCCGCGCAGCAGGCACCGGATGCCACGCCGCAGACGCAGAGCCCTGCGCCTGCCGCGAGTTCTTCGCAGGCACAGCCAAATTATCCGAACGAGCAGGAGCGGGCCCGGCTTGCGCGTGAGGCGCAGGACCGTGTACGGGCGCGACGCGCGGCGCGCACCCAGGCTGTCATCAACGACACCTACAGTCACAAGTACGACATCTACTTCGGATACGCCTATCTGCGCTTCCGCCCCGGCCACTCTCTGCAGCACACGACGGAGTACGGGTGGGATGCTGGCGTCACGCGCTACTTGAACTCCAAGCTCGGCATCACGGTCGATCTGCGTGGCTACTACTCGAACGCGTTCACGGGCCACGTGCGTCCCCAGCTTCCTACGGGCGGCACTTACCAGGGCGGCTTCAAACCCTTCATCAGCAACTACTCCGTGATGGCAGGACCCCAATACTACCTGCGCAAGCGCAAGAACTACGCAGTGAGCGCAAATGTGCTCGCCGGTGTGACGCGCAACCTCTTCTATACCAACTCGGCTGGACTGACGGGTGTCTATGTCGGGCTCTACCCTAACCAGACGCGGCTTGATGTTTCCGCTAACCTGCCAGTGGACATCAACCTGGGACCCGGGCTGGCCGTGCGGATCGCGCCGAGCTACAACCTGACGACCTTCGGCGGCGATCAGCAGCACAACGTCGGCTTCACAGCGGGTCTGAGTTACCGTTTCGGCCACTAGCTCACTTCCTGATGTGCAAACAGACGCGGGCCGCAACCCTGGAGTTGCGGCCCGCTTTCTTGCTGTGGCTTCGTGGTGCGCTAAGCTTTCACTCGCTGGTCACGCCCCTTAGCGGATTCGCGCGGATACTGCGGCTCCGTCATGCTGACCGGGTCGAGAATCGCGCTGATCTCGTCCTCGCTGAGGAGCTTCTTCGCGCGGGCTATCTTGATGATCGACTCGCCTGTCGAGACCGACTCCTTCACGATATCGGCTGCCTGGGCGTAACCGATGTAGGGGTTGAGCGCCGTTGCGAGCGACACCGTGCTCTGCGCGTAGAAGTCGCACCGGTCTTTATTCGCCGTGATCCCGGCCACGCAGCGGTCGTTGAACTGGCGCAGCATGTTGGCGAGGATCGTGGCGCTCTGCATCACGCTATAGGCCATGGTCGGCATCATGACATTCAGCTCGAGCTGACCGCCCTGCACGGCGAGTGCGACGGCGGTGTCATTGCCGATGACCTGAAAACAGACCATCGCGGCCAACTCCGGCATGACCGGGTTGATCTTGCCCGGCATGATCGAGGAGCCTGGCTGCAGACTGGGCAAATAGATTTCCGCGAAGCCGGTATTGGGCCCCGAAGATAGCAGACGAAGGTCGTTCGAGATGCGGATCACCTCAAGCGCAACGCCGCGCAGCGCGGCGCTGACCTCGCCCATCGACGCATTCGACTGCATCGCCCAACGCATATCGGCTGCGGGTCTCAGCTCTTCGCGGGAGATGCGGGCGAGGTTGGTGACTGCCAAGTCGCGGTAGTCGGGATGCGTGTTGATGCCGGTGCCGACGGCGCTGCCGCCGAGGCCGAGCTCGCGGAGAGAGTCGCTGGCAAGGAGCAGGCTGCGTTTCGATTTCTCGATGGCGATGCCATAGGCGGCGAACTCTTGGCCCAGACGGATCGGCACGGCGTCCTGCATGTGGGTGCGGCCCGACTTGAGGATGCCGTCAAACTCCGCAGCCTTACTACGGAAGGTGGTCGCCAGCGTGTCGAGCACGGGATAGAGCGTCTCGAGGACCAGCAGTGCGCCGACGCGCATGCCCGTGGGAAAGACATCGTTCGTCGACTGCCCGTAATTGACGTGATCGTTGGGGTGTACTTCGTTGTACTCGCCCAGCTTGCCGCCCAGCATCTCGTTGGCGCGGTTCGCGATCACTTCGTTGGTGTTCATGTGGAAGGACACACCGGCGCCGGCCTGGAAGACGTCGACGACGAACTCGTCATTCCACTTGCCCTCGATCACCTCCTGCGCTGCCTTCACGATTGCATCCGCGCGCCTGTCAGAGATGAGGCCGAGTGATTTGTTCGCTTCCGCGGCGGCGCGCTTCACCATGCCGAAGGCGCGGATGAGCAAGGGATGTGCTCGCATGCCAGAGATGGGATAGTTCTCAACCGCGCGCGCGGTCTGTGCGCCGTAGTAGGCGCGCTCGGGCACTTCGACAAAGCCGAGGGAGTCTTTTTCCTTGCGGACAGCGGACATCAGGCGTGCTCCTTGCTAATCGGGTGAGGGTAAGTCAACCGATCAGTATAGGGCAGCCTTGTGCCTGCTATCTCTGGAGGAGCGAGCCGCTCGCCTACTGAAGTTCTGGGGTGCCGCGACGCAGGTACAGTCCAGACAGGCCGGCCACCGCGATAATGCCGCACGCAACGATGAAGTAGTAGGTCATCGGCCGCGACGCACCGGGCGAGTAGGTCAGATCCTGACCTACCCACAGGGTCAGCAGCAGCGCGATAACAGAGAACATGCCTGCGATGGTGAGCAGCACCGTCCCGCGGCGGCGACGCATATCGAGCGACTCCACCTGGGCTGGAGTGAGGTTGCGCTCTTCGGGGGGCAGGCTCATGTTCGGCATCGTCGTGATCCTCTGGCGGCTGCGGGAGACCAGCAGCCCGACACCATTTAACCACGATCCTGTGCATGGCTGAAACCCGGCATAGCACCGTCTCAGTCGGCTGCCGCGAAGCAGATATGCTGGGAGAGTCACCCATTCGGAGGGAGCATCACTGCACCTATGAACGCCAACGGATACGCAGCCCAGTCGCCCACCACGCCCATGCAGCCTTACGCCTTCACCCGGCGCAATCCGGGGCCGCGCGATGTTGTTATCGACATCGAATACTGCGGCGTCTGTCACTCCGACATCCACCAGGTGCGCGATGAATGGGGCGGGTCCATTTTCCCGATGGTGCCAGGCCACGAGATCGTCGGCACCGTCCGCGCCGTTGGCAAAGAGGTCACCCGTTTCAAGCTGGGCGACACTGCGGCTGTCGGTGTCATGGTTGATAGCTGCCGCACATGCTCCGCCTGCAAGAGCGGGCTCGAGGTCTACTGCGAGAAGGGGATGGTCGGCACCTACGGCGCGACGGATCGCCACGGTCAGATCACGTATGGCGGCTACTCGGATGTGATCGTCACCGACGAACATTTTGTGTACGGCATCTCTCCCAAGCTGAACAAGGCCGCCGTGGCCCCGCTGCTTTGCGCGGGCATTACAACGTACTCGCCGCTGAAGCATTGGGGCGCAGGGCCGGGCAAGAAGGTCGGCATCGTAGGCCTGGGTGGTTTGGGTCACATGGGACTGAAGTTCGCGCACAGCCTCGGCGCACACACAGTGCAGTTCACGACTTCCATGAACAAGGCCGAGGACGCGCGGCGCCTCGGGGCGGACGAAGTTGTCTTATCGAGCGATGCCAATCAGGTGGCCAAACACCTGCGCAGCTTCGACATGATTCTTGACACCGTCTCAGCGCAGCACGATCTTGCACCGTACCTCGGCATGCTGAAACTGGATGGCACGCTGGTGATGGTGGGTCTGCCGGAGAAGCCGATGGCCCTCCCGCTGTTCAACATGGTCATCCCGCGTCGTTCTGTTGCCGGCTCGGCGATCGGCGGCGTGCCCGAGACGCAGGAGATGCTGGACTACTGCGCGGAGAAGAACATCGTCTCCGATATTGAGGAGGTCGCAATTCAGCAGATCAACGAAGCCTTCGAGCGCGTGCTGAAGAGCGATGTGAAGTACCGGTTCGTGATTGACATGGCCACGCTGAACACGAAGTAAGCCCACGGAGGGCTGCCATGGGATGGATGCCCGGGCAGCCCCCTTCTGCGCTCATGCTTTGCTGCAACGAAGGTCGGAGTCGGCCTTAGAGGAACGCGACCGACTGCACCGATGTGATCTCGAAGCGCTTGCGGCAACGGATGTTCTTGCAAGCCACCATATCGTCCCGTCGCACCATGTACGACTGAGCCTTTGCAAAGCGCGCACGATCGCGTTCATCCGCGTGGCGGGGCGGCGACGCCTTCTTGCGCCGGACCAGCCAACTCACCGGATACTCGTCGGGCGTGCCACAGTGCGGGCAGGTCAAGCTGTGGGTCCGCTGCTCCGGTCGCTCATCAAAAAATTCTCGCTCTTCCATACAGGGCCTTTCTTCTCCGCCTAACCTTGGAAGTATTCCATACGTGTCGCGTGGCGGCCAGTGGGAGCGAATGAGATGACGAAGAAGAAAAAGAGCACGTTCTCTGTCACCAAGGCGGTGAAACGCAATGCCCGCGATCGCGTAGGGCAGCCGCGGCCGGAGAAGGTGATCGTTCCGGAACCGGAGCAGTCTCGCCAGGCGCGCCGCCACAAAGAGACGCTGGCGGATCTGCTGCGCAAGGAAGAGTAGATCCGCAGTTAGCTCGGTGGTTTCAGCCGCTTCGAGGCATCGCGGCCGCCCGGGCTGGCGCGATCGATGCGGACCGCAGCTTCGAAGGCGTGACGCGCGCCAGCATCGTCGTTCCGCTCGGCGAGAATGTGCCCATACCGGTCAAGCGCTGCGGCGGCCAACTCAGGCTTTAACACGCCGCTGTGCGCCGCATCTTCTGCTCGCGGTGCGATGAACGCGAAGTCCTGCTCGGCATTCTGCTTGCGATGATAGAAGAACGGCAGGTGCCAGCTGGTCTCGCCATGGATGTAGCGCACCTCGAGGTTGTCGGGAGCCAATTGGAGCGAGCGATCCAGCTTGGATAGACCGTCGGTTGCGAGCCTGTGCTTGTTCCATACAGCCCATGTTCGGGCTGCTTCTAGCAACTCCAGACTGCCGCTGTAGGCCATCACGGTCGGGTTTTCGGGATGCGCCTGTTCAAGTGAGGCGAACGCCTGCTCTGCACGATCAGTAGCGTCGCTGTCGCCTTCCACGCCGTTGAAGTACTCGACGCGCGCTCTCTCGAACTGCTGCTGGAAGTCGCCCCTGGCAGCCATGTCAGCACCCGCATGCAGTGTGCTGCAAACGGCCGCAGCCATTGCGAACATCGCGCAGGCTCGCCTCATACGTAACAGAAGATGTGCATTAACCAACACGGAATGCGCGCTCCTTCCACTGAACCTTCACACCAAGGATGCGGCGCACGAGCGCCCACCATTGCAGGACTAGGAGTAAGACGATCGACACCGGGTGAAAAGCCGCACCACTGAGCCGCTGATGAAAGCGCGGGATCGCAATCACCCTGGGCAGCAGAGACAACGCGCAGGCCAGCATCGTGAGGGTGACATCGCGCGAGCTCCAGGCTGCGGGACGTAGTAGCTGAGTAATCAGCAGCAACCAGGGCAGCACTTGCCCGGCAAGTAAGAGGATGGTGAACGGCACAATGCGGGCCGGTGCGGCCAACCCCTCCGTCGCATTCTTCAGCAGACCGTTCCACGTCGCGTGCGAACTGCGGTACATCCGGCAGCGTGCCAGGGCGGTCAGGTCGGCGATGTCGGTGCGGTATCCGTGCCTGCGCAGCAGCGCTGGCATGCGCAGGCCATCATGCATCGTGGCTGGGATGGCTGCGTACCCGCCCGCCGCCTGGTATGCGTCGCGGCGCACTAGCAGGAATTGTCCGCAGCCCGCGCCGAAGCCGGGCAGGCGCGTGTAGCGCAATCCAGCGAGCGGCAGATACGCCAGAAGAAGGAAGTGGATCAGCGGCAGCAGGAGCCACTCGAGCGTGGTAAGCGTCTCCTGCTCGGGAAATCCGCTGACCAGGCCCGCACTGCGCTCCACCAGCAGTGCCGCCATGCGCGATATTGCGTCCGACGTGAGCCGCACATCCGCATCGACGAAGCAGAGCAGGTCGTAGCGCGCGCGCGTCGAGAGCACATGCGCGGCATGTGCCTTACCCGCCCAGCCTGCGGGCAGTTGCGGCCCGTGCTCGAGTCGAACGCGCGGATCACGGGCTGCGAAACCCTCCACGATCGTTGCGGTCTGATCGGTGGACCCGTCATCGAGCACCACCACCTCAAACACTATTCCGGACGTGCTGAGTGCCCCTTCGAGCGCCGCTGCAATGTTTTCTTCTTCATCGCGCGCCGGGATGAGAATTGAAACCGCCGGCAGCGAGCCTTTCGCGAGAGGAGGCCGACGGAACAGCGCGAGGTTCCAGCAGAAGAGCACGGCTGGCATAAGCGCGCACCAGAACGAGAGGTGGACCAGTGTGGACCAGTTCATCGCGGCGCCCTTCTCGGCTCGATACGCGGGCGCGTGACGCTGCTGTGCTCCGGATGGAAACGCCGTCCACGCAAGCGCGCCGACATGCGGCTCCACGCGTCGTAGATGAATGCGATGCCGCTTCGACCGCGCAGCATGGTGGTGAAGTTGTCAGGGCTGCGGGCGATCGCCAGGGTTGCTAGCTCGTTCTGCGCTTGGGTCATTGCAGCGGTCAGAATGCTCTGCCAATGGTCTCGATCGAATCGCGCCCCATCCGCGATGTGCAGTGGTGTGCCGATGAGCGCGAGGGCCTCGGGCAGCCGCTCGTCCCAGAACGTATATTCCAGCGCGATGGGAATGACCGTGCAGTGCGGCAGGCGCGCGACCAACGCGGCGAGGCCAGGGCGCCACACCACCGGCCGCTGACGCACATCCGTGAACTGACCCTCCGGCGTCATCCACAATGTAGTGTTGGGACGCGAAAGAATCCCCTCCGCAGTGCGCAGGAAGGCCGCGGCTGCGCGCGACGACTGCGTGTCCACGGGGAACATGCCAATTCGCCGGAAGAAACTGTATCGGCGTAGGGCGGCGGCTTCCATGGGCGCGTAGTGATGAGCGCGCGGCATGAGGTGTTGCGCCAGCAGGAGCGCGATCAGCGGGTCCCACCATGATGCGTGATTGAGACAAATGATGGTGTGGGTGTGGGGTGCCAGCGCCGGAAAACGTTCAGCGTGCGCCAGGCGTACCGCATGGAATGCACGCGGCACATACCACCGCAGATAGCGACGGAAGTACGCGAGCAGCCCAAGCGAGGGCAGGGGGAGGTCAGAATTCGACTGGCCTGCTGCCCCGAGTCGTGTCATGTCAGCCTGTGTGTGCGAGCGAGGCGTCAGCCCGGATGCGCGCACTATGCGCGGTGTCCACTCCGCGATATTGCTGATCGAGCGTGTCTGCCGCGATCCAGCCGCTCATCAGCACCATCGGCATGCCCGGACCGGGGTGGGCCGCGCCGCCGGCGAGGAATAAGCCCGGAACCTCGGAGCTGGCATTCGCTGGCTTGAACGCGCCAGTCATGCGGCCGTGGCTGGAGAGCCCGTAAATTGCGCCGTTCAGCACCTTGTAGCGGTTATGAATGTCGACCGGGGTGAGGGCGCGCTCGAACACGATGCGGTCTTCGATGTCGGTGAGACCGGCAGTGCGCTTCAGCTTATCGAGAATCGTCTGTCGATAGGCAGGAAACATCTTCGACCAGTCGTGCTTGGGCCGCAAATACGGCGTGTGCACAAGCACGTAGAGCGCGTCTCCGCCGTCGGGAGCAGTTGCGGGCTCGGTCTGTGACGTAGACGCGAGATAGCAGGTTGGGTCGGGCGCGGGCTCGCCCAGATCGTAGATGTGGTGGAACTCTTCCTGCGGGTCGCGCGAGAAGACAAAGTCGTGGTGCGCCAGGTGCTCGTAGCGACGGTTCAGGCCAAGATACAGCACCACACCGGAGCAGGCAGGTTCGTAGGTGCGCCGCTTGTCAAACGCTGAAGCCACAGGGCCGCCGATCAGCTCACGATAGGTGCGCACGCTGTCTTCGTTGGAGACGACAGCGTCAAACTCGTAACGCTCACCAGTCGTCGTGGTGAGTCCTGCGACCTTGCCCTGATTCAGGAGGACTCGCTCGATCTCGGTCGACGTGTGAAAGCGAATGCCGAGTTCACCGCCAAGCTTGACCAGCGCCTCGGGCACAGCGCGCGTGCCACCCATCGGATACCAGACGCCCTCCTCAGCCTGCATATGGCCGATTGAGCAAAGGATCGCTGGTGATGCGTCTGGCGCCGATCCGACATACTGCACGTAATGGTCGAGCATCTGCGCTACGCGCGGATCCTTGATAAACGAGCGAATCGTGCTGCCCACCGTCTGGCCCAGGCGCATGCGCATCACGTCCTTGAGCACGGCGACGTTCATCGCGCCGCCGAAGTCAAAGGTGTCCCGCATGGAGCCGATCGAACGCCAGAAGAAGAAACGATCGGAGATGCCGTGCAACTGCTCCGACATGTTCAGGAACTCGAGGTAGCGGTCGCCCATGCCGGGCTCGTTCGCGTTGAGCGCATCGCGCATGGCGCGTGCGTCGTCGCGAAGGTCCAGAATCGTTCCGTCCTCGAAAAAGCAGCGCCACTGCGGGTCCAACCGGAGCAGGGTGAGGTAGTCCGCCATGTTGCGGCCTGCCTCACGGAACACGCGCTCGAGGACCGAGGGCATGATGAGGATGGTCGGTCCCATGTCGAAGCGGAAGCCCTGCTCCCGCAACACGGCAGCCTTGCCGCCCAGCCAGGGGTTCTTCTCGAAGACCTCGACATCGTAGCCACGCGCGGCAAGTGTGCAAGCGGCGGATAATCCGCCGAGCCCCGAGCCAATGACTGCAATCTTCATGTGTTACTCCTCGTGTTGCTTTTCTTGTTGAGCCGCACTCGACACCCTCCGCGCGGCCGCAACAAAGCGGCGCATCGCCTTCAGTCGGCCGCCCCACGTGGCAGCGTGCGCGGCAGCGATGTAGGTGGAGAAGAAGGGCACATGCATGTCGCCGGTTGGCTGATACGCGCGCCGGTCGGCACCCTTCTGCACAGCCAATGTGCGGACTGCTGTGAACTCGAGCAGCCCTTCCGCACCGCGAGTGATGCCGAACCCGCTCTGCCGTCGTCCCCCGAAGGGCAACCGCGGATCGGCCGTGGGCACAACGCAATCATTGATCATGACGGTGCCCGCCTGAAGCTGTGCGGCCAGCGCGCGCGCCTCGCGCTCCGGCCCGAACACGCTGGCGGTCAGTGCGTACGGGCACATGCGATGCGCAATACGCGCCTGTTCGACTTCATCGAACGCCATCAAGCTCAACAGGGGCGCGGCGATATCGGATTGCATGGCGAGCATCTCGGGCTGTGCCTTGTCGATGAGGATGGCAGACGTGCCCGCCGCGGTGTCCGGAGCCGCTCGATTCACAACGGCACCGGCATGCTGTGCATCCTGCACGATGGCAGCCAGCTCGCGTGCAGC
This sequence comes from Candidatus Dedyshia acidiphila, assembly GCF_051025295.1. NCBI lineage: Bacteria > Pseudomonadati > Acidobacteriota > Terriglobia > Terriglobales > Acidobacteriaceae > Candidatus Dedyshia > Candidatus Dedyshia acidiphila. The sequence goes on from NZ_JBMGJV010000015.1 coordinate 88,118, forward strand.
AGCAGGAGAGAGCGGAATGGGAGGCATGCTCCGCAAGCGATCCAGCAGCGCTGTGCGCAGAGGCTCCAACTCGCTCGCCGCAACGAAGAGACGTCGCGGAGCCATGCAGGTGGCCGAGCCGTTCAAGCGCACTGCAAATGCAAGGGCTTCGGTGACGTGGAGAAGGTCTGCTCCGGGCAGGACAAAGACCGCATCGCAGCCGGAGAGTTCCATCACAGCAGGCGTTACAGTCTCCGCGAGTCGCGCGAGAACCGCGCGGCCGGTCGCGACATGCCCCGTTAGCACAACTTTGTCGACGCCAGCATCAAGCGCGGCGCGTCCTGCTTCGACACTCGAGTCAAGAACGGTCAGCAGATCTGGAGGCATGCCGGCTCGTTCAAGCATCTTGCCAACTTCATGCGCGCATTCGACTCCAGTGTGCGCCGGCTTCCATAGCACCGCGTTGCCGGCAACGATCGCCTGCAATGCCTGCACACCCGGCAGGAACAGCGGGTAGTTTCCGGGTCCCAGAATCAGAACCACACCGAGCGGCACGCGCTCGACGGTCGCCTCCACATGCCGCTGAAAAAAA